>NZ_FRCR01000001.1 GCF_900142995.1 Caldanaerovirga acetigignens
GGAAAACATAATGGGAAAAGAGAGCCGCATGGACTACAAAGCGGTGCCCCGGGGAGTATTTACCGACCCCGAAATAGGGGCGGTCGGGATGACCGAAGAAGAAGCCAGGAAAGCCGGATTCAAGGTAAAGATAGGCAAGTTCTACTTTAGAGGGTTAGGAAGGGCCCAGGCGGCGGGTAAGATAACCGGCTTTGCCAAGATAATCGCCGACGAGGGCACGGATAAAATTCTAGGGGCAGCCATTATGGGTCCGAACGCCACGGACCTGGTGCACGAGCTAGTTCCTGCGATAAGCTGCGGGATAACCGCAGAAGAATTGGGTAGAATTATCCACTCGCACCCGACTTTCAGCGAGGCGGTCATGGAAGCCCTGCACGATGTGCACGGCATGTCAATACACAAACTAGAATAGTTAAAAAAGTTTTTAGGAGGTATTATAATGAATTTGCCTTCTAATATAAAATATCATAAAGAACACACATGGGCTAAGATAGAAGGTGAAATAGCTATAGTAGGAATTACCGACTATGCCCAGGAAAAGCTGGGAGAGGTGCTGTTCGTAGACCTCCCCGAAGTTGGCGATAATGTTGAAAAGGATAATATTTTTGGTACCGTAGAGTCTGGGAAGACCGCGTCGGATCTTTATGCACCGGTAAGCGGAGAAGTAATAGAGGTAAACGAGGAACTGTCGGACAGTCCCGAGTTAGTTAATGAGTCACCTTATGAAAAAGGCTGGATGATTAAAGTAAAATTGAGCGATCCCTCAGAGGTCGAAGAATTGTTGGACAGCGAGAGTTATAAAAAATTGATTGAATAAAAAAGAAATTGCTTCTTGCTGATATGCTCCCCTCCGAAGAAAAGGGGAGCATATCAGTTTAAATTTCACTTTTGCTTTTTTTCCATTTTTAATTTTACGTCTTTCCGAATACCGGGTTGATTGCTTTCAAGCTGGGCTTTTTGGGACTTTATCTCCCGAGGAGCGGGCCTTCCGCCGGGCTTAAATATGTTGGAACCCGTTTCGGAAAAGGCGAAGGTTTTCCGTTGAGAAAAAAGTCTCTTTTTCAATGACATGAGGCCCACCCTTTACGTTTGGTCTAAGCTGGATAGCACCTTATCAAACATATCAATTGTGCATCTTCCGTGAACCCAGTGGATGCAATTTTCGCAACTTGCCGGTTCTTTTCCTTCCTCTAAAGATACAAGATCATCACCGCCTGTGTAAGTATAACCAGGACAGGCTTCTCCTACTGCGTGAAGTTGCATCTTGCTTACCATTTTTTTTCACTCCCGAATTAAGATTTTCTAATTTTATTTTTAGCGGTTTATTGTAAAATATTTATATGATGTGATATAAAAACAATAAAGGGAGGAGGATGTAGCGTGCCCATTTACGAATACCGTTGCAATAGTTGCGGTTATAAATTTGAAGCTTTGAGAAAATTTGAAGAGAGGGACAATCCGATTGAGTGTCCTACCTGCAAAAGCAGCGATACCCGCCGGGAGATGTCTGCTTTTGGTACGGCCAAAGGCAGCGGAAGTATTAGCTCATCCGGAACCTGCGGCAGCTCCGGAAGTTCCAGGTTTGGGTGAGCAGCAAGGTAAAAGCCCTGTACGGGCTTTTCTGGAAAGCAAATTTCCCTTTGGGAGAGGGTTGCAAAATGAATCTAGAACAGCTTCTTGCAAAATTTAAAAATTCCGATCGTTTCCAAAAGTGTGTAACCAGGTGGGAAGTAATACCTCCCAGACCACCGGAGTACGAACCCTTTCCCGATTTCCTCGATAAGAGGTTGATTTATGCCCTGGACAAAAAAGGAATTCACAGCCTGTATTCCCATCAGGCTAGGGCTTTGGAAGAGGTCTCAAAGGGTAACAGCGTGGTTGTGGTAACTCCCACCGCATCAGGCAAAACTTTGTGCTACAACCTGCCTGTGCTTAGCACCATATTGCGGGATAAAGAAAGCAGGGCCATATATCTTTTCCCCACTAAAGCTCTTTCCCAGGATCAGGTGGCAGAGCTTATGGAGATTATAGAAGTGATGGGGGAAGATATAAAGACCTTTACATACGACGGCGATACCCCGCCTTCTGCCAGAGTGGCTATTCGAAAAGACGGTCATATAGTCGTAACAAACCCTGATATGCTGCACACCGGCATACTTCCCCACCATACCAAATGGATTAAATTGTTTTCAAATTTAAAGTACGTTGTCATAGACGAATTGCACACATATCGTGGAGTGTTCGGAAGCCACACCGCCAACGTAATCCGCCGCCTGCACAGAATATGCAGGTTTTACGGTTCGAATCCCGTTTTCATATGCTGCTCGGCTACAATATCGAACCCCAGGGAGCTGGCAGAGAAACTGACGGGCAAGTCGATGGTTCTCATCGATAAAAACGGGGCACCTTCCGGAGAGAAAAACATCATATTTTACAATCCCCCCGTGGTCAATAGGCAGCTCGGCATAAGGAAAAGCAGCCTTCTCGAGGCAAAGGACCTGGCATTGGAGTTTTTGAAAAACGGCATCAAGACGATCGTATTTTCAAGGAGCCGGCTGGCAGTTGAAGTCATGCTAACGTACCTCAAAGAGGGGATGAGGAACACCCTTTACGGGTCTGAAGCCGTAAGGGGCTACAGGGGTGGTTACCTGCCTAGGGAAAGGCGGGAGATTGAAAAGGGTTTGAGAGATGGCAGAATTCTCGGTGTCGTGAGCACCAACGCTCTGGAGCTCGGGATAGACATAGGAGGTCTAGATGTCAGCGTAATTGTCGGTTATCCGGGCTCAATAGCCAGTACTTGGCAGCAGGCCGGCAGGGCCGGCAGGCGTTCGGCGGTGTCGGCGTCAATCCTTGTGGCCTCCAGCAGCCCCCTGGACCAGTATATAATAAACCACCCGGACTATTTTTTCGATTCACCGCCCGAAAGCGGCCTGATAAATCCGGATAACCTTTATATACTGGTGAGCCACATAAAATGCGCGGCCTTTGAACTGCCGTTTGAAGATGGCGAAAAATTCGGAGTTGAAACCACACAGGAGATACTGTCCTTTTTGGAAAATGAGAAAATCCTGCGCCATGTGGGAGGAAGGTGGCACTGGATGGCGGAGGCTTTTCCGGCAGAAGAGGTGAGCTTGAGGAGCGCCACCACCGAAAACTTCGTTATAGTCGATATCACCGGGGAGCCCAGGGTCATAGGGGAGGTGGACAGAGTCAGCGCCCCCATGCTCATCCACGAGGAGGCGATTTACATCCACGGAGGCCAGCAATACCAGGTGGAGAAACTGGATTACGAGGAAAAAAAGGCTTACGTCAGGAAGGTGGATGTGGATTATTACACCGATGCCAACCTGGCGGTGGAAATAAAGGTTTTGGATGTTATAAAAGAAAGGCTCAGGACAAAAGAAAGCGAGAAATACTACGGAGAGGTCCTCGTAAGGTCCATGGCTACGATGTTTAAGAAGATCAAATTTTTCACCCACGAGAATGTGGGTTCGGGTCCCATACACCTGCCGCCTGAAGAGATGCACACCACGGCTTTCTGGTTTACCGTGCCGGAGAATTTGCCGAACCTGACGCCGGAAGGTTTGAAAGCAGGACTTGCGGGGCTTTGTAACGTGCTCGTGAATATCGCTCCCCTTTACCTTTTGTGCGACCCGAAGGATATACGCGGCGTTATCCACGTAAAGTCTCCCTTTACTCAAAAGCCGACGATATACATCTACGATGCATATCCGGGGGGCGTGGGTTTTGCTGAAAGGCTTTACCAAATGGACGATTCGCTTTTAAAGGCTGCCCGGCAGGTAATCCTTGAATGCGACTGCGATGACGGCTGTCCTTCCTGCGTGGGCCCTCTGGAAGAGGTGGGCGCGGGGAGCAAGGCTTTTGCGTTAAAGCTCATACAGGGAGTGTTAGACGATTGAACTTATTTGAAAGGCTCCAGAGATTTATAAAGGAAGGGAGCCAGGGTAATAAGTCATCCTTTGAGTTTGAAAGAACCGACGAATTAAATCGCGTGTCGCGGCTGCTGGGCGGGAAGATTGTGGCAACTCCTTACGGAAACCATCTGGCGGTGGAAAAAGTTTTCGAAGGGGATTTTTGCCACGCTGGAGTAAGGCTTTCTTCGGTTTTGGAAATTTCCGGAGAAGCTCTAAAACTTGCCGCTAAAAAAAGGGATGATTTTAAATTCGACGTAAGAAAGGCCGTTTTTGTTGATACCGAGACCACAGGCCTTGCGGGAGGGTCCGGCACCTACGCTTTTTTAATAGGGATCGGGTATTTTGAAGGCAATTCTTTTAAATTGGTGCAATACTTTATGGACGACTTCGACGGGGAACCGGGCGTACTTTACAGTTTGAAAAAGCTTTTCAGCAATTTTGAAAGCCTTGTGAGTTTTAACGGAAAGGCTTACGACGTACCGCTGCTTTCCACCCGCTTTCTAATAAACAGAATGGAAAATCCCTTAGAGTTTATGAACCATTTTGACCTTTTTCACGGTGCGAGGCGAATATTCGGGGAAAGACTGGAGAGCCTGAGTTTGTCTTCGTTAGAGCAAAATCTTTTCCGCATGGAAAGAAGCGGCGATGTGCCCGGCTTTGAGATTCCTTCAATATATTTTAAGTACTTGAGGGACAAAAACCCCTTTCCTTTAAAGCCCGTCTTTTACCACAACCAGCTTGATATTCTCTCGATGGTAAGTCTCCTGGCGAAAATAGCTCAGGTTCTGAAAGACCCTTTTAACTCGGGTGTCTGCTCCGGGCAGGATTTTTACTGCCTCGGCAGGTTGTACGAAGACATGGGTATGCTGGAGGAAAGCATTAGATGTTACACCCTGGCCTTAAGCGCCCAACCGGTAAGAGATAAGGCTTACAGGCAGCTTTCGCTTCTTTATAAAAAGATGGGCCGATGGCGTGAAGCTGAAAAACTCTGGATACAAATGGCAAAAGAGGGTATAAATCGTCAGTTCGCATTGATAGAACTTTCTAAGCTCTATGAACACAGGATGAAGGATTATGAAAAGGCGGCATCGGCGGCCCGGGAAGCTTTGGAGGTTGCCCGAGATAAAAAGAAACTTTTGGGTAGGAGTTTTGATCCTAGCGAAATAGATGAAATAAGAAGGCGCCTTGACCGTATTTCGTTTAAAATGTCAAAAGACAGAGAGGAGCAGGTTAAGATTATAGAGTGTATATAAAGTATAAAGTATAAAAATTTTTTGGAGGTGAGATTTATGAAAGATGCGGTATTAATGGCTGCCCAACTTATGGCCATATCGGCCAGGACGGCGCCCAAAGCTGGTGGAAAGGACAACATCAAGATAAGAATTGTGGAAGGAGAAGGATTAAAAAAAATCGCATCGGAAATGCGCGCTTATGGTGAAAAAACGGGGAAAATAAATTTTGACAGGGATGGAAAGAACGTGGAGGAATCCGATGCGGTAATGCTGATATCCATAAGCGATGCAAAACCCATGGGATTAAACTGCGGAGCCTGCGGATATCCCGCGTGCTCAGAACTTCCAGAACCGAAAGAAGGCCCGGAATTTAAAGGCCCCCTTTGCGCCTGGAAACTGATAGACCTTGGAATTGCCGTCGGCTCGGCGGTAAAAACGGCAAGCATATTGAATGTAGACAACCGCATTATGTACCGCATAGGCGTTGCGGCGAGGACATTAGGCCTCATCGAAGGAGAAGTTGTAATAGGAATACCGCTTTCCGCCAGCGGGAAAAATATCTATTTTGACAGAAAGTAATGATTTGCTAATTTTCGTGCTTTGGATGCCCTATGGATGTTTCCGTAGAGTCGATGCAGATTGTATTTAGGCGGATTTTATAAGCTTGTATAGAAAAAAAGCTTGTGTTATAATAGATCTAAACCGCTTTCCATAACTTCAGGAGAATATTAGAATTCAAAGGCCGACCTCCGGTAAGTGTCTTCTCCCTGCCGACAGCGAGTGGAGGACGGTGCGAGCTCCACGGCATAGAAGGCACGTGGCGACGGAGGGAAAAGTTGGGTGTAAAACTACATAAAATTTTCTAAAGTGGCAGGCGAAGGCCTGCAACTAGGGTGGGACCGTCCGCAAAAAGGACCCCTAGACTCTCGTCTAGGGGTTTTTAATTTTTCAACAATATATTACGTGGAAAGGAGAGATAGCATGACAGAAAGCGGCGAAAAGCAGATGAACAAGATAGTATCCCTGTGTAAGAGGAGAGGTTTTGTGTTCCAGGGGTCCGAAATATACGGCGGGCTTGCAAATACTTGGGATTACGGGCCGCTGGGGGTGGAGCTGAAGCAGAACATAAAAAGGATATGGTGGAAAAAGGTCGTCTATGACAGGGACGACGTGGTGGGCCTTGACAGCGCCATTTTGATGCATCCCCGGGTCTGGGAAGCTTCGGGGCATGTGGCAGGATTTAACGATGCGTTGGTGGACTGCAAGGAGTGCAAGTCGAGGTTCAGGGCTGACCACCTTATAGAAGAATCATTGGGGATGCGCGTCGAAGGAAAAAGCGTTCAGGAGCTTACAGAAATAATCCATTCAAACAATATAAAATGTCCTGTATGCGGTAAGGTAAACTGGACTGATGCTCGGAAGTTCAATTTGATGTTCAAGACCCACCAGGGAGTAACGGAAGATTCCAGTTCGGTTGTGTACTTAAGACCCGAAACCGCTCAGGGTATATTCGTGAATTTCAAGAATGTGCTCGATACCAGCCGGGTAAAACTCCCCTTTGGAATCGCGCAGATGGGTAAGGCTTTCAGGAATGAGATAACACCGGGGAACTTCATCTTCAGGACTCGTGAGTTCGAACAGATGGAACTGGAGTATTTCGTAAAGCCCGGCGAAGACGGGAAGTGGTTCGAACACTGGAGGCAGTTTGCGATGGATTTCTTTTTGGAACTGGGTGTTAAAAAGGAAAACCTGAGACTCCGTGACCACTCGCCGGACGAACTCTCCCATTATTCTAAAGCGACAACGGACCTGGAGTACAATTTCCCCTTCGGATGGGGGGAACTGTGGGGAATCGCCAATAGGACAGATTACGACCTTTCAAGGCACATAGAATATTCAGGGAAAGGGCTTACGTATTTCGACCAGGAAGAAAACAGGCACATAGTACCTTATGTAATAGAACCTTCACTCGGCGTAGATAGAGCCATGCTGGCAATACTGTGCGATGCTTACAGGGAAGAAGAAGTGGAAGGTGAAAAAAGAGTAGTGCTGGGCCTACATCCCCTTCTGGCTCCCGTTAAATGTGCCGTATTTCCGCTCTTTAAAAAAGAGCCGCTGGAGGAACTGGCAAGGAAGATTTACCAGGACCTCAAAAAGGACTACGTAGTTGAATATGACAATACGGGCAGCATAGGCAAGCGTTACCGCCGTCAGGACGAGATAGGGACGCCGTACGCCATAACCGTTGATTTTGAAAGCCTCGAAGACCACAAAGTGACCGTGAGGGACAGGGACACGATGATTCAGGACAGGATAGAAATAGACCGCGTCAAAGAATATCTGAAAGAGAAACTGGGCTTTTAACTTGAGTTTGCATATTTTTTAAAAAAAGAGCCCACCCTATTTTTTGGAGGGGTGGGCTTTTTATGTATTATTTCCGGTATGACGGAAAAATACTGGACTTTACAAAGAGCCCTGTCGCGGAAAAAATATTGAAGATGGTGGACAACTGTTTCGTAAAGGAGCGTAAGGACAGAATAACGCTTTTTTCCCTGAATCTTACGATGGCCTGCCCGGGCCATTACAAAGAGGGCAATAAAATGGAGTTTTTCATGCTGCTAAACAGGAAAAAAACTATTCCCACGTGCGACATGTGTTACTTTGGAATGGTGGGACGGGGAGAATTGTGCAGCCTCAATTCCTTTTTCCTTCCCGAGCACTTCCATCACAGAATGGTAAATTTCAAGTCGATAATTCCGCTGCTGCGGTTTAAGGGATATCTGGAATTACCGGTGCCCGACCCCCTGACGTGGAGCTATATAAACTTTCGATATTAAAAAAAGCCGCTTCTAAAACGAAGCGGCTTTTTAAAATGCCTTGAGGGGATGCAAGGCTCTTTGCATTTCTTCTTTTATTTTTTCCAGGTCTTCTGAGGTCTTAGCCTCGCACCGCACTATAAGCTCCGGTCCTGTGTTAGAAGCACGGACAAGGCCCCATCCGTTTGGAAAGAGCACGCGGGCGCCGTCCACGTCAATCATCTGGTATCTTCCCCTGAAGTATTCTTGGACCGCCTTTACTTTAGAAAATTTTTCATCATCGGGGCATGGGACGCGGATTTCTGGAGTGGAGTAATATTTTGGCACATCGGACAGAAGTTCCGAAAGCTTTTTATCGCTTCTTGAGAGAATCCGCAATAACCTGGCGGCAGCGTAAAGGGCGTCGTCGAAACCGTAGTATTCGTCGGCGAAGAACATGTGGCCGGACATCTCGCCGGTAAAAACGGCGCCTATTTCTTTCATCTTGGCCTTAATAAGGGAATGCCCAGTTTTATAAAACATCGGTTTTCCTCCGAGTTTTTCAATTTCTTCAACCAGAGCCTGGGAACACTTTACTTCCACGATGGCTGTGGTACCGGGGTGCTTCGGGAGTATTTCCCGCCAGAAAAGCACCATCAGCATATCGCCGTATATGACGTTTCCGGCATCATCCACCACCCCTATGCGGTCGCCGTCGCCGTCGAAACCTATTCCAAGATCCAGTTTTTCCTTCAATACCAGGTCTTTGAGGTCCTTCAGGTTTTCGGGCTTTACGGGGTCGGGGAAGTGATTGGGAAAGGATGGGTCGGATTCACAGTAAAGCGGGTATGTTTCAACGCCGAGCCGTTTAAATAGCTTTTCTGCGAAAAGCGAAGCGGTGCCGTTGCCGCAATCTATTCCAACCCGCAGGGGTTTTGCGAGCTTTATTTTTTCGCAGATTGTCGATATGTAATCTTCGGTGGGGTCAATGTGCGAAAGGGAACCTTTCCCCCTTTCAAATTCCCCTTTTTCCATCATTGCCCTTATATTCTGGATGTCGTCGCCATAAAGCGTTGCATGGCCGAACGCCACTTTAAATCCGTTGTACTCGGGAGGATTGTGGCTGGCGGTTATCATAACTCCAGGGTTTATGCAGTAATGTATCCTGGAGAAGTAAAATACCGGAGTTATCACTGTCCCCAGGTCTACCACGTCGCACCCCGTGGAAAGCAGCCCTTCTATGAGGGCCTTTTTCAAAGAAGGAGACGAAGACCTGTTGTCGCATCCCACTACCACTTTATTTTCGCCGTTTTTCAGGGCAAAGGTGCCGAAGGCAAGTCCCAAAGTTTTAGCTACTTCTTCATCGATTTCCTCGCCTACGACCCCCCTTATGTCGTACTGCCGGAATATATGGGGATTTAGTTTTTTCATGGATTCCACCTCCTAGAAGCTTTAGTGTAGTCCAAGAAAACTCATCAGTATTGATAAAACTATCTCGAAGGCTATGAGAAATATTATCATCCATTCGAGTCTAGTTCCCCTTTTTGCATGGACAAGGCTAGTGAATACTTCGGTTATATCAAGCAGAGTTTCCGTCTTGTGGCGAATTTTCTCATACCGGTCTTCCAATTCAAACTGCTCCTCTAGTTCGAGATAAAGGTTTTCGCTTTCTTCGTTTACCCATGTTATTTCGGGTTTATCAAGAAGCATTATGTACGATAAGGTGCTGTATTTAAAGCTCAGTATTTTACCGGACAATTTTGCGAGCTTTTCGTCCGATATGTTTAATTTGCCCGTTTCGAGGTAATTTATTATATCTTCGACCGCGTCCATCAGATCATCTATTTGGTCCTCTATTCTAGAAAGTGCTACAGATTTCGCCAAAACCGTTGCTATTATCTCTAAATACATCTCGCCAATTTCCGGCAGTACCGTCCCTTCGTTGTTCACCAGAAACTCCTGTCCAGGATTTACCGTTACAGTATAGTCATCGGTGTAGTCCAGGGACGGTATGGAGGACAGGTTTTTTTCTACTTTCTTTAAATAGTCCAAAAAGTCCATGATTTCGTGGTGCTCGAAGTCTAAAAACACTATCGAGCCAAAGGAAAAGATGTATGCCGATTTTCCATCGGGCATTCGCAAAATGCCCTTTAATTGCTCTTCTGAAAGGACTAGAGGCTCATCCCACTGGTGCTTTTTATTTATGCCAAAATGACTAGACAGGCGATTGATATTTATTTCATTGCACAAAGATGCGGCCAGGAGTTTTATTTTTTTCAATTTAGGAAACCTCCCGTGTCATAAATTATACCATTACACCCTTGCAATCACAATACTGGTGGTATTTGGGGACAATATTTCGCAAATTATAATTGACAGCGAAAAAATATATTATTATAATAAAAAATTGCCAGCCTTAAAAGTGGGTATAAAAGATACAATAAATGAATTAATAGAATACGATAAAATGCTTCAGGGAGGGGTAGCAATGAAAATAAATAATAATTTTAACAGATGGATCTGGCTATTGTTTATAGTTTTTTTAATTCTCGGTCTGATAAATCAATCATTTGGATTGCTGGCCATAATATGCATGATATCCCCAATTGCAGCGGGATTTTTTAAAGGCAGGATATGGTGCGGAAGGTACTGTCCGAGGGGCAGCTTTTACGACCAGGTATTAGCAAGGGTGGGCAAAGAAGGCCGGCGAATTCCGCCTTTGCTTAAAAGAGCCTGGTTTCGCTGGGCCGTTTTTGTTTCGCTAATGGCCTTTATGGCTTATAATCTTTTCCGGGCAGAAAAGACATTAGCCGGAGTAGGTGCGGTTTTCTATACCATGGTAGTTATGACCACCTTTATTGGAACTGTACTTGGGTATTTCTTTTCGCCACGCAGTTGGTGCAAGATTTGTCCCATGGGTACCATTGCTGTATTGGCGCAAAGAGGGGTAAAAGAACCCATTACGTTGGATTCTGAAAGATGTATATCCTGTGGCAAATGCGCTAGATTCTGCCCGATGGAAATTCCGGTGCATTCTTTCAAGGAGGACGGAAAGGTCCTTGACCCCGACTGTCTGAAATGCGGTGTATGCATTAAATCATGCCCGGTCAAGGCATTGCACTTTGGAACAGGCCGCAAAAATGCGGCCTAATTGCGTTAAATTGGCAGGAAGAATTTGAAAAAATGTGCTATAATGATAATGATAAGGAACACTTTTTCGGAGGGCAGTAATGAAGGCTGTCATTTTCGCGGGAGGATGTATAGGAGATTATAGCAGAGTTGAAAAATATTTGAGTGGTGCGAGTTTGATTATTTGTGCCGACAGCGGCATACGCCATGCCTTTAAAATGGGAATTGTCCCGCATTTGATTGTCGGAGACATGGATTCTACATCGGAAGAGGACAAAAAGAAAATAGAGTATTACAAGATAAATAAGCTTTCTTTTCCTAAAGAAAAAGATTTCACCGACACGGAACTGGCCTTGGAAGTTGCATTGCAAGAAGGTGCAGATGAAGCTGTACTGCTTGGGGGATTGGGAGACAGGCCTGATCACAGCCTGGCTAATGTGCTTCTCATGGTAAGTTTTAAAAAAAGGGGACTCGAGCTCACGCTTGCGGGGAAAAATTGGGAGATGTTTTTGGTCGATGGCAAAAGAAAAATAAAGGGCCAAAAAGGACAAATTCTATCCCTTTTACCTGTTACGCCGAAAGTGACCGGGATAAAAACATTAGGGCTTTATTACCCTCTGCAGGATGAGACCCTCCTTATGGGAACCTCAAGGGGAATAAGCAACGTTTTCCTTGATGACGAAGCCGTGGTGGAAATAAGAGAAGGTATGTTAATTGCTGTAAAATGGATTGAAAGCTGAAAATTGCAGGCGGAGAATGCATAATTTTGAGAAAAAGGTGGAATATTATGTTTTCAAAGGACCTTTTTGGAGCCATAGTTAATTCCATCCACGACGGCATAATAGCGATAGACCCCAACGAACGAATAATTATACTAAATCGTTCCGCACAAAAAATTCTAAAGATAGAAGGGGAAAAAGCTCTTGGGGAAAAAGTGAGAGAAGTGGTGCCCAACACCAGGCTTCCAGTTGTGCTTCGAACGGGGACCCCAGAACTCAACCAGTTGCAGGAGCTGGAGGATACTACCATTGTTACTAACCGTATGCCGGTTTTCGACAGCTCGGGCAGGATAATCGGAGCGGTTGCCGTCTTCCGCGATATAACGGAGGTCAAACACCTGGCCGAAGAGGTAACAAATTTGCGAGAGCTTCACGGCCTGCTGGAAGCCATTATAAATTCGACTCAGGATGCCATATCGGTGGTGGACGCTCAGGGTAAGGGAATCCTTGTAAATAAAGCTTACACCAGGATAGTGGGCCTTACGAAGGAAGACGTCATAGGAAAGCCTGCCACCGTCGACATAGCCGAAGGCGAGAGCGTGCACTACCAGGTCTTGAAGACCGGAAAGCCGATAAAGGGCGTTCCGATGAAGGTGGGGCCCAACAAAAGAGAAGTAATAGTTCATGCCGCCCCCATAATTGTTGAAGGCCGTTTAAAAGGCAGCGTGGCCGTAATCCACGATGTTTCTGAGATAAAAAAGCTTACTGAAGAGCTGGAGTACGTAAAGCGGCGGATGAGGCATCTTGAAGCCAAGTACACTTTTGACGACATATTAGGGGAAAGCAGGGCGATAAAGGAAGCCATAGAGGCGGCGAAGAATGCAGCGAAAACCAATGCTACGGTACTTTTGCGGGGTGAAAGCGGAACTGGAAAGGAACTTTTCGCCCACGCCATTCACAACAGCAGCGAACGGAGGCACAACCAGTTCATACGGGTGAACTGCTCGGCTCTGACCGACAGCCTCTTGGGAAGCGAACTTTTCGGCTACGCGGATGGAGCTTTTACCGGTGCCAAAAGGGGCGGCAGGAAAGGGCTTTTCGAGGAAGCCAACGGTGGGACCATATTCCTTGACGAAATAGGGGAAATAGGCCTAAACCACCAAGCCATGTTGCTTAGAGTGCTGAACGAAAAGGAAATCATAAGGGTTGGAGAGAGCAAACCCATTCCGGTGGACGTCAGGGTTATAGCCGCAACCAACATCAACCTGGAGAAGGCTGTGGAAGAGGGGCGCTTCAGAAAGGACCTATATTACAGGCTTAACGTGGTGCCTATATACATTCCTCCTCTCAGGGAGCGCAAAACGGATATCCCCATTTTGGCCGAACATTTTATAAGAAAGTACAACCAGGAGTACGGCAGGGCTGTTGAAGCTATAGATAAGGAAGCGCTCAATGTACTGATGGAGTGTGATTGGCCCGGAAACATAAGAGAGCTGGAGAATGTAATAAGCAGGGCCATAATCAACATGGAATTTGGAGAAAGCGTAATAGAAAAAAGACACCTTCCACGATTTTACTTCCAGCAAAAGCGAAATTATTCCTCTGCGAGTGGCAGCGGTGGATTTTCAAAGCCGCTTAAAGAAATAATTGAAGAAGCCGAAAAGGAAGCCATAAAGGAAGCCCTTGAAAAAACGGGTGGAAATAGGAATGAAGCTGCCAGGATACTAGGAATTTCTGTTAGAAACCTCTTTTACAAACTTAAAAAATATGATCTATAGACCCTGTAATGCAAAGTATTTCATGTAATACCTTGCATGAAGTGCAAAAGTTTGCAGCTTCTGTGGCTCGGAAAAAGGCGGAAAATGCCGCCTTTCTTTTTTTTTAAATTGGCACGAATTTTGCCTTTTATATATTTGCGGAGGTGGTCTGGTGAAATCGCTAAAAGAAATGCTTGAGGTTGCCAGCAGGGCAAATACAAAGACGATAGCAATCGTAAAAGCCGAAGATGAAGATGTATTAAAAGCAGTCAAGGCGGCGAGCGATTTGGGATTGATAAATGGTGTGCTTATAGGAGACAAGGAGAAAATAGAGCCGATATTGGATAGGCTCGGGATGGAAAGACGAAATTTAGAGATTATTGACGAAAAAGATTCTTTCAAGGCTGTAACGCTCGCGGTTGAAATGGCCAAAAAAGGCGAGGTTCAGGCATTAATGAAAGGACTCATACAGACGAGAGATTTTCTAAAGGGCATCGTCTCTGGTGATAAATCCCTCACAGGCGGCCGCCTGTTGAGCCACGTTGCAGTTTTTCAGGTGCCCAATATGGAAAAGCTAATCCTTGTTACCGATGCTGCGATGAACATCGCCCCGGATTTGCCGCAGAAATACCAGATAATGAAAAACAGCTTGAAAGTGGCGCAAAGCTTGGGTATAGAGCGTCCAAAAGTTGCTGTTTTGTCGGCGGTGGAAATAGTAAATCCGTCCATTCCTTCGACGATGGATGCGGCTATCTTGTCCAAGATGGCCCAGAGGGACCGGCTGGACGCCGTAGTGGATGGTCCGCTGGCCCTGGACAATGCGGTGTCGAAAGAAGCCTGCGCTCACAAGGGCATCGATTCTCCGGTAGGCGGTGATGCAGACATTTTGCTGGTACCCGAACTTGTGAGCGGAAATATCCTTTATAAGTCTCTGGTTTATTTTGCCAAAGCCAAAGTAGCGGGGGTTGTGGTAGGGGCTGAAGTTCCGGTGGTGCTGACTTCCCGAGCCGATTCCGATGAGAGCAAGACCTACTCGATTGCGCTGAGCGCGCTTATTGATTAGAGCAAAATAAATTTTCATAAAATTTAAATGGAGGGAGAATAATGGAAATATTTAAAGTGATTGGCGAAATGGGCCATGAGGAGGTAGTTTTCTGCAACGATCCGGAGTCGGGCCTCAAGGCCATAATTGCGGTTCACAATACGAATTTAGGACCTGCTCTGGGCGGATGCCGCATGTGGAGCTACGACTCGGAGGAGGACGCCATAAGGGATGTCCTGCGGCTCTCAAGGGGTATGACCTATAAAAATGCAATGATGAACCTGCCCCTTGGCGGCGGGAAATCGGTAATAATAGGCGATCCGCGGAGGGACAAGTCAGAGAAGCTTTTCAGAGCCTTTGGAAAATTCGTCAACAGTCTTGGTGGCAAGTACATCACCGCCGAAGACGTCGGAACCTGTCCGGAGGACATGAAATACGTGGTGCAGGAAACCTCTTACGTCGCGGGTCTTGATGGAAAGAGCGGAGACCCATCGCCCATCACAGCCTTTGGCGTTTTCCTGGGCATCAAAGCTTGCTGCGAGTGGGTGTACGGCAGCGATGACCTGAAAGGAAAAATTGTGGCTGTACAAGGCCTTGGCCATGTAGGTATGGAACTCGTGAAACTTTTGACGCAAGCCGGTGCAAAGCTGGTGGTCACCGACATATACTCCGACAGGATAAACGCAGCAAAAGAAAAATACGGGGTTGATGCGGTAGAGCCCGACAAAATATTCGATGTGGAATGTGATATATTTGCTCCGTGCGCCCTTGGGGCGGTCATAAACGAGAATACGGTGGATAGACTAAAGTGCAAAATAGTGGCCGGTGCCGCCAATAACCAGCTGAAGGACGAGAGTTTTGCACAAAGGCTAACACAAAGGGGAATCCTTTATGCCCCAGATTACGTGATAAACGGCGGAGGGGTAATCAACGTTTCCATCGAAGTGTCAGGGGAAACTTACAGCCGCGAACTGGTCAACGAAAAGCTTAAGATAATCCCCAAGAGGTTAAAGGAAGTTTTCGAGTTTGCAGAAAAAGAAAAGGTTACCACTGCCAGGGCGGCTGACATGATAGCCGAAAGGATATTCATGAAAAAATTTAATCAAATCAACTAAATCTTCAAGGAATGGAGGAAAGCGCTGGTGGCCTCGGGAATCCTGGCTATAAATCCCGGTTCGACCTCTACCAAGATTGCCGTGTTTGAAGGCGAAGATCTCGTTTTCGAAGAAAAAATCGCCCATTCGACCGAAGAGCTTTCGAAGTTCGATAGCATAGTAGCTCAATACCCTTTCAGGAAAAAGTTAATCCTTGATGTAATAAAATCCAGGAGTTATAATCTGAGTAACCTCAAAGCCGTAGTAGGGCGCGGAGGTCTTTTAAAGCCTTTAGAAGGAGGAACGTATGCCGTAAACCAAAGGATGCTAGAAGACCTGAAAAATTGTGTGTACGGAGAGCATGCTTCCAATTTAGGAGGAATCTTGGCCCACGAAATAGGCCGGGAACTGGGAATACCTGCCTTCATAGTGGACCCGGTGGTGGTGGATGAATTGGAACCTGTTGCAAAAATTACGGGTATTCCCGAGATAAGGCGGCGCAGCGTGTTCCACGCTTTGAACCAGAAAGCCGTGGCAAGGCGCGTCGCAAGGAATATGGGGAAAAGGTACGATGAACTGAATTTAATCGTGGCCCACTTAGGTGGGGGCATTACAGTAGGAGCTCATAAAAGAGGTCGAGTAGTAGAAGTAAACAACGGCCTGGACGGCGAAGGACCTTTTTCACCCGAGAGATCGGGCCGTTTGCCGTTGATGGATTTTGCAAAATTGGTTCTCACGAAGAATTTGACCATAAATGAGATAAAGAAAATGTTGGCGGGCAAGGGCGGACTTGTGGCCTATTTTGGGACCAACGACGCGAGGGAAATAAAAAAGATGATACAGGAAGGCATCGAGGAGGCAAAGCTAGTGTACGAAGCCATGGCGTATCAGGTGGCCAGGGAAATAGGCGCCTGTGCTGCGGTACTCTGCGGAAAAGTTGACGCCGTCATCCTTACCGGGGGGCTTGCCCACGACGAAATGCTGGTGGAATGGATAAAAGAAAGGGTATCCTTTATAGCGCCAGTATACGTTTTCCCTGGTGAGGACGAACTCAAAGCCCTTGCGGAAGGAGCCGTAAGGGTGCTTTCCGGCGAAGAAAGGCCGAAAGAGTACGTTTAAAACTTTTAGAAGATGGGAGGCATGAAATTGAGCAAGATTATCATAGATAAAGACAGGTGCAAGGGCTGTGGCCTTTGCATCGAAGTTTGTCCCAAAAAGGTGCTCTTTTTTGACAATGATTCGGTGAACGTTCTAGGTTATCATCCTGTTGCTGCGAAAGAAGGGTGTATAGCCTGCGGCTTTTGCGCCACCGTGTGCCCTGACGTAGTATTTACGATTTACCGCGAGGAAAAAGGGGGAAAGTAAGTTGGAAAAGGTTCTTATGAAAGGTAATGAAGCTCTGGCTGAAGCGGCCATTAGGGCGGGATGCAAGTGCTTTTTCGGATATCCCATAACGCCCCAGAGCGAACTTCCTGCGTACCTCGCAAGGGAAATGCCGAAAAGGGGCGGGGTTTTTCTGCAAGCCGAAAGCGAAGTGGCGGCCATAAACATGGTGTACGGAGCCGCGGGAGCGGGGGTTAGAGTCATGACATCTTCCTCCAGCCCCGGCATAAGCCTCAAGCAGGAGGGAATATCGTATCTTTGCGGCGCCGAGCTGCCATGCGTGATAGTGAATATCATGAGGGGAGGGCCGGGCCTCGGCGACATTCAGCCCGCTCAGTCGGATTATTTCCAGGCAACCCGCGGCGGAGGCCACGGTGATTACAGGACGATAGTCCTTGCACCTTCATCCGTGCAGGAATTGGTGGATCTGGTGTACGATGCCTTTGACCTGGCGGATATGTATAGAAACCCGGTACTCATCCTCGGCGATGGAATCTTAGGACAGATGATGGAGCCGGTGGTGTTTAAAGAAAGACCTGCAAGGCAGCTTCCGCCGAAGGATTGGGCCACCACAGGCAAGATGGGAAGGCAAAAGGCCAACGTTATAAATTCCCTTTACCTCGACCCCGTAAAGCTCGAAGAGCACAACTTAAAGCTTTTTAAAAAATACCAGGAAATTGAAGCAAAAGAAGCAAGATACGAAATATTAAACGGCGATGACGCCGAGTACTTCGTGGTAGCTTACGGTATCTGCGCCCGAATAGCCCATGCTGCTGTGGAAATGGCTCGGGAAGAAGGCATAAAAGTGGGGCTTATAAGGCCCATAACGCTGTGGCCGTATCCCAAAAAGGCCTTCGAAGAAGTTTTACCAAAAGCCAAAGCATTCCTGACTGTGGAACTGTCTTTGGGGCAGATGGTGGAAGATGTGAAACTCTCGGTAGAAGGGCGCGCTCCGGTGTACTTTTACGGAAGAACGGGTGGTATGGTGCCGACTGCCGAAGAGATATTTGAAGAAATAAAGAAAATGAGGGGGCTTTCCTGATGAAAGTGGTTTTTGAAAGGCCGAAATCCTTACAGCCGGTAAAAACCCATTATTGTCCCGGATGCGGTCACGGTGTTATACACCGGCTGGTGGCTGAGGTAATGGATGAACTTGGCATCCAGGACAAAACCATAGGCGTCGCTCCCGTAGGGTGTGCCGTTTTGGCTTATAACTACTTTGATTGCGATATGCAGCAGGCGGCTCACGGTAGGGCGCCGGCCGTAGCTACAGGAATTAAAAGGGCCCTACCCGACCGGGTGGTGTTTACCTATCAGGGCGATGGGGACCTTGCAGCCATCGGAACCGCGGAAATCGTCCACGCAGCCGCAAGGGGCGAGAATATAACAGTTATATTCGTAAACAATGCCATATACGGAATGACCGGCGGGCAAATGGCGCCCACCACGCTGGTGGGGCAGAAAACCGAAACCAGCCCTTACGGGCGAGATCCGCAAATGGCAGGATACCCGATTAGGGTGTGCGAAATGCTGGCGACCCTGGAGGGGCCTTCGTTTTTGGCCAGGGCCGAGCTCACGGATGTCAAGAATATAAATAAGGCGAAAAGCTATATAAAAAAGGCCTTCGAAATGCAGCTTTCAGGAAAAGGATTTTCTTTAGTGGAAATTTTATCCCCCTGCCCGACCAACTGGGGAATGAAGCCCAAAGATGCGGTGGATTGTATAAAGCACGAAATGGTAAAGGTATTTCCGCCGGGCGTTTTTAAAGAGCCGAAGGAGGGATAGAAAAATGAAGATGGAAATCATTATGGCAGGTTTCGGCGGCCAGGGGATAATGTTGATGGGCGAGATTTTGGCCCACAGCGCGATGCTGGAGGGGCGAGAAGTTTCCTGGATTCCTTCGTACGGTCCGGAGATGAGGGGCGGAACGGCAAACTGCATGGTGGTGATTTCGGACAAAAGGATTCCGTCGCCAATCATATCTTCGCCCGATGTGCTTGTGGCGATGAACAAGCCCTCCATGGAAAAATTCACACCGATGGTGAAATCGGGGGGCATAGTGATTTTAAATAAAGCCTTAATCGACGAAAGGCCCGCAAGGGACGATATAAAGGTGATTAAAGTCGATGCTACCGGCATAGCCGATGAGCTTGGAAACATGAGAGTCGCCAACATGGTGGCCTTGGGGGTTCTCATCGGCGAAACGGGAATAGTAAAACCGGAAACCGTGATAAAGTCCATAGACTATTTCCTCCCCGCCCACCGGAAACACATGATGGAGATAAACGAGAAGGCCCTGAAAAGGGGAATCGCGGAAGTACAAAAGTAATATGCAAATGATTAAATGTTTTGATGCCCGGTAATACCCCGGTACCCCCGTATTACCGGGTGTTTTTATATCCAGATTATTTTAAATATTTACAGCAATAGCATGAGAGGGTGTTTTATTTTTAAAGAATACGTGTTAAAATAACAAAGTGGTATGAAATCCACCGGGGGTGAGGGGGTTGGAGTCAAAAGAATTGCTCGAAAATTGCCGGATTTGCCCGAGACGGTGCGGTGTCAACCGGTTAAAAGGTGAGAAGGGGTTTTGCGGTGCTCTTGATAAAATAGTGGTGGCAAAAGCCTTTGCCCACCGCTGGGAAGAACCGTGTATAAGCGGCCATAAAGGTTCGGGGACTGTGTTTTTTTCAGGTTGCAACTTGAAGTGCGTCTTTTGCCAGAATTACAGGATAAGTCAGGAATGGTTCGGCAAGGCTGTCGAGGAGAAGGACCTGACTATTTCAGGTGCGCCACAAAGGCTATATTGGAGATGTACCGCCAGGTAGGTGAGCCTGTTTTTGATGAAAAGGGCATGATAAAAAAGGGACTGATTATAAGGCACCTGGTATTGCCCGGATTAAAGGAAGATTCTAAAAAAGTCCTCGGTTTTATAAAATCTAATTTGCCTTCCGGCGTATACGTAAGCCTCATGGGCCAGTACATGCCGTGTTTCAGGACCGGTGAATTTCCTGAAATAAATCGCCCGCTGCCTAAGGAGGAATACGAAGAGGTAATAGAATATTTTTTTGAATTGGGGCTTGAAAATGGATTTGCTCAAGAGGAGGGAGCCGATTCCCCAAGTTACGTGCCGGATTTCGATTTAGAAGGAGTATAATTTCTGTTTAAAAATGGGAGGGATTATTGTGAAAGACCCTAGGCTTGAGAAACTGGCCAAAATCCTTATTCACTATTCGGTGGAGCTGAAGGAAGGTGAAAAGATACTGATCGAAGGGGGGCCTGGAGAAGCGCCGCTTATAAAGGAACTGGTGCGGGAAGCTTACAAAACTGGGGCAAAGCCCTTCGTTTCCCTGGGAATGCAGGATATTCAACGGGAGATAATGATGAACTTAAACGAGGAAATTGCAAGCATGATGGCCCGCTACGATGCGGAGAGGATGAAGGACATGGATGCCTATATAGGAATCCGAGGCGGGGATAATGCGGCTGAACTTTCCGATGTGCCAGAGGAAAAGAAAGCGATTTTCATGCAGTTTTACACTAAACCCGTTCATGCCGAAATAAGAGTTTCCCATACCAAGTGGTGTGTTTTAAGATATCCGAATGCATCTATGGCACAGCTTGCTGACACCAGCACGGAGGCCTTCGAAGATTTTTACTTCAGAGTTTGCTGTCTTGATTACCAAAAGATGTCCAAGGCCATGGACCCTTTGGTGGACCTCATGAACAAGACTAAAAAGGTAAGGATAACAGGCCCCGGCACCGAATTAGAATTTTCCATAGAAGGCATCAACGCGGTAAAGTGCGACGGCAAAAAAAATATTCCCGACGGCGAAATTTACACGGCACCTGTCAGAAATTCGGTTAACGGCTACATAACATATAATACGCCGGCACTCTACCAGGGATATACCTTCGAAAATATAAGGTTTGAGTTCAAGGACGGCAAAATAGTTAAGGCCACCGCCAATGATACAGAAAGGCTCAACAAAATTTTGGACACCGATGAAGGTGCGAGGTACATCGGCGAGTTTGCCATCGGGGTCAACCCCTACATATTAAAACCCATGAAGGATACGCTTTTCGATGAGAAAATATCGGGAAGTATACACCTCACTCCCGGAAAGGCTTACAAGGAGTGCGACAACGGCAACGACTCGGCCATTCACTGGGACCTGGTGTACATCCAGAGGCCCGAGTACGGCGGCGGAGAGATATGGTTTGACGATGTGCTGGTAAGAAAGGATGGCCGCTTTGTACCGGAAGAGTTACAAGGCCTTAATCCGGAAAACCTTGCCTAATCTTCGAAAAGCCTTTCGGCTAGTTTTCGGATTTTTTCCTTACGCTGTCTTGTTAAAGGTTCATCTATAGATAGATCATCTAGATCTATTACATCGCCTTCCCGAGCGTTTTCGGGAAGGAATCGTTTTTTTATATTCATCGTCATTCCATCAAAAGTTTCGATAACCGCAAAGTCCCCTTCGAACCGGTCAAGTATGCCTTTTTTCGGCATTATTTATCCTCCCCTTACTTTTGCCTCTAATTGCAATATTATTTCCACTTTAAGAATTCTTCTTTCGATAAACAGTTAATTACGTCAGTTATTGCCATGTATAGCCTATTTTATGGTGATAACCTTTAAACTCGTTCCGTTGCTTTCCATTACAATATGTCCGTTTTCGGCAGTCGAGTAAATTTTAATTCCATGTTCTTTTAGTTTTTGTAGTGTTTCTCTGTGGGGGTGGCCGTAATCGTTATTTTTTCCGTAACTTATTACAGCGAACTTAGGAGACACCGCCTTTAAGAATTCTACGGATGTGCTTGAACTGCTGCCGTGGTGTCCTACTTTTAGGACGTCTGCCTTTAGGTCGTAGCCTGCTTTCAGCATTTCTTCCTCAGAGAGCTTTTCGGCATCACCGGTTAAAAGGAAGGAAATATTTTTATAAGTTATTTTAAGCACCGCACTGTAGTTGTTCAAATCATCGTAGCGGGTGCTGTTGGGAGCGAGTACTTTAATGTCGACATCTTCTTCTAATGGTATGTTCGTTCCGCCTTTTAACGGGGTTATCTTAAGTTTCTTTTGGGATACTGCATTTAGAAAATTTTCGAAAGACCTGGTGGTGGTTGTGACCCTTGGCATGTAGACCTTTCCTATATCGAAAACGCGTATCACTTCGTCCATGGAACCTATATGGTCTTCATGAGGATGGGTGACGACGACGGCATCTATTTTCTTTATACCTTCATTTTTTATGTATTCGATTATCGTTTTCGAATCGTCGTTGTTTCCGGCATCTACCAACATGGTGCTGCCGCCGGGAAGGATGATAAATATGCTATCTGCCTGGCCCACGTCCAAAAAGCAAACCTTGAGTGTTCCGGGAAAGACATCTTTGTTTTCCTGTTCGAGATTAACCTCCGCCGAGCAACCAGCAATAAGTATAGCAGTGATTATTATGAGCAAAAGATATAAAATGGAAGCGATTTTGTTTTTTTTCATTGCTATCTTTTCCTTTCGCTTTGTAGTAGAATTTTTTATAGTAGAATATGTCGGGTGATGTTATTTTAACAAATTATAGCGGTTCATAGCAAGGACCAAAAAAGCCAGGGGATGATGATCCCCTAGCTTCAACCGGTTAATCCCAGCAAAATCTGCTATTGTTGTTAACGCAGCTTCCGCTTTCAGCGGAGTCTTTTCTGGCATAAGCATCGCAATAGGTACCTTCTTTAGAAGTACAGTTAGGCCTTATGGCATTGACCATAACGTTTTCTGCGCAGCACTCTAAGTTTCTGTTGTATTTGCAACTGGTGACGTTACACTTTAGATTTGGCATGGTCACACCTCCGCGGTAAAAGTTTTCTACTAACTAGTATTTCCATAAGGGAGGAATTAACTCTTTTTTGTAGAATTAATTTTACGGGGTGTAAATTTTGAAGGGGTTAAATTTAAAGCAGGTCATAGCGAAATTTAACCTAGAGGTGCTGGTAAAATCAAAAAGTCTGCCGGAAATTTCCGTCAGCGACCTTAACCGGCCAGGCCTTGAGCTCGCTGGGTTTTTTGATTATTTTGCCTATGAAAGGGTCCAGATACTCGGAATGTCTGAAATAACTTTTTTGAAAAGCTTGCAACCTGAAGTGAGAGTAGAGCGCCTGGAAAAACTTTTCTCATACCCAATTCCGTGCGTTATAATTACGAGGAATCTTGAGCCTTCCAAGGAATTCTTGAAGTTCGCGAAAAAGTACGGCAGGTGGGTGCTGAGGACCCCGGAAGCCACTACCAGGTTTATAAGCCGATTAACTGACTTCCTTGAGAGCGAATTGGCTCCAAGAACCACTGTTCATGGGGTTTTAATGGACGTTTACGGTGTAGGGGTTCTGTTAGTCGGCGAAAGCGGGATAGGAAAGAGCGAGACTGCGGTAGAACTCATAAAAAGAGGTCACCGTTTAGTGGCCGACGATGTAGTTGAAATAAAGCAGGTAGCCAAAAATGTGTTGATAGGTTCGGCTCCCGAAGTGGTTCGCCATTACCTTGAAGTGAGGGGACTTGGCATCATAGATGTGAAGACAATATTCGGTGCAGGGGCTGTGAGAAATGACATGAGAATAGATATGGTAATTGAAATGGTCGAGTGGGAAAAATATAAAGAAAAAGACCGGCTTGGCCTTGAAGAAGAAATGATAACAATCTTGGAATCTTTTATTCCGAAAAAGACTATTCCGATAAGACCTGGAAGAAATCTTGCCGCTATTATAGAAGTTGCGGCGATGGACCGTAGATTAAAAGCTATGGGCTATAATGCGGCGCTGATTTTTGCCCAAAAAATAATGGACAAGATCCAGGAGGAAGAGGAAAATAACAATACGAAGGAGGTATAGTAAATGTTGGATGAACGAGAAAGATTAAAGCAGCTTGACAAAATAGGGATGTTCGACCTCATTTACAAGCTTGCGGAACAATGCGAAGAGGCTGTAGATATTGCAGAAAGTGCAGTAAAGGGCTTGAAGTTTCACAATATCGTAAATGTGGTCATAAGCGGTATGGGAGGCTCGGCTATAGGCGGAGACCTCACCCGGATGATGGCCCAAGATTCATGCTATATTCCCATCGTAGTGAACAGAGACTATCACTTGCCTTCTTATGTGGATGAGAGGACATTAGTAATAGCATCCAGTTATTCAGGGAATACTGAGGAAACCCTTGCGGCCTACAATGAAGCAAAGGAGAAAAAAGCCAAGATTGTGGCCATAACAACGGGAGGAGAGCTAAAAAATAAGGCAATGGCCGATGAAGTGCCGGTGATTACTATACCAGCCGGGATGCCTCCGCGAGCTGCAATAGGATATTCTTTCATGCCGCTTTTGGTGCTTTTGGAAGAAGCGGGAATCATACGTAATTGTACAAAACAGATTCCGGGTGCAATCGAACTTATGAAGAAAGTTAGACAGGATTTGGAGCCCCAAATTCCTGAAGATAAAAACCCGGCTAAGGCCCTTGCGAGAAGGCTATACGGAAAAATTCCGGTAATATACGGCTCCCAAGGATTAACAGACGCCTTGGCGGTGCGCTGGAAGGGGCAGATGAATGAAAACGGCAAGCATCCTGCATTCTTCAATTTTTTCCCCGAGCTCAATCACAACGAGATAATGGGCTTCGAAGGAGAGCCTAGACTCCTTAAAATGATGGAAGTTGTTATTTTGAGGTCGCCCGAGGAAAACGAACGCGTCAAAAAGAGGATTGAAATTACCTCGGCTCTTATAAGAGAAATGGTCTCGGGCATAAGTGAAGTATGGCCGCTTGGTGAAACCAGATTGGAGAGAATTATGTACCACGTTATATTCGGTGACTATGTGAGCGCCTATCTTGCTGTGTTAAATGAAAAAGACCCGACTGAAATTGATTTTATAAACACCCTGAAAAGCCGCATGAAAGACTAGTAGGAAGGCGAGTGATTTTGTTGAAACTGGAAGTAGATACTCACTGTCATACGGTGGCAAGCGGCCATGCTTATAGTACAGTCCTCGAAAATGCTAAAGCGGCTGCGGCTAAGGGTCTCAAAATGATAGCCATAACGGATCACGGGCCTTCAATGCCAGGAGGCCCACATCCTTATCATTTCGGCAACCTGAAAGTATTGCCCAGACAAATTGAGGGGGTCCTCATCCTTCGCGGAGTAGAGGCCAATATTTTAGATTACGACGGGACATTAGACCTGCAGGAAAATTATTTGAGGAATCTGGACATAGTGCTTGCCGGCTTTCACACTTATTGTTACCCCGGTGGTACAGTTGAAGAAAACACCCGGGCGGCCATAAATGCCATGAAGAATCCTTATGTAGATGTGCTTGTGCATCCAGGGAATCCCGAATTCCCAATTGATATAGATAAAGTTATTGAAGCTGCTATAGAATACGGCGTGCACATTGAAATCAACAATAGTTCTTTTACAGTAAGTAGACGCGGCAGCGAGGAAAACTGCCTGCTGATAGCAAAAAAGGCGGCAAAACTCGGAGCGAAGATTGTGGTGGGAAGCGATGCTCATATATGTTTTGACGTGGGCAATTTTGAAAAGGCCCTGAAGGTAATAGAGGAAGCCGGCCTTCCTGAAGAAAACATACTCAATACATCGGTAGAAAAGGTAATATCCTATTTAAAGTCGAAGGGAAGGGAAATGCCGGCGGTAAGGCGGGAGCCCGGAGCAAAAATTTAATTTGGGGGGTTTTTGTGATGACTGTTGTTTATTTGAACGGAAAGAGAGTGGACTACAGTGATGCAAAAGTATCGGTGGAGGACAGGGGATTTCAATTCGGCGATGGTCTTTATGAAGTCGTAAGGGTTTACGAAGGCAGGTTCTTTTATCTAGATAGGCACTTAGAAAGACTGAAGAAAGGCGCCCAGGAGATATACTTAAAGTTCGATTTTGACATCGAAGATTTGAAAGAAGTTTGCAAAAAGGCGGTGGCGGATGGAGAGTTCAAGGATGCTTCGGTTTACATCCAGGTCACCCGCGGTGCGGCACCGCGCCAGCACAATTTCCCGGAGAAAACTTCATGCACTTGGGTGGTTATAGCGCGCGAAGCCAACCCCCAGCCGGAAGAGTACTATGAAAACGGCGTGAGCGCCATTACTGTCCCCGATGAGCGGTGGATGCGCTGTAATGTAAAGACCGTTCAGCTCATTCCGAACTGCATTGCAAAAGAAAAGGCCAAGAGAGCTGGTGCCTTTGAAGCCATATTTCACAGGGGAGGTATAGTAACTGAAGCTTCGAGCAGCAACGTTTTTATTGTAAAAAGCAATAAGCTCCTTACCCATCCGGCAAACAATTTCATCTTGCACGGGATCACAAGAGGAGTTGTGCTCGAAATTGCAGAAAAATTGGATTTAGAGCTAAGGGAAGAGACCTTCTCTTTAGACCAATTACTCGACGCAGACGAGGTGTTTATTACGGGCACCATGACAGAGGTAATGCCTGTAGTAAAAGTCGATGGAAAGATAATAGGAGACGGCGTTCCCGGAAATTTGACAAGGAATATAATCGAGGAATTCCGAAAATTGACAAAGACTGTTGACCAGTAGGTGTATAATTTTACTTGCGAGTTAATATAGATAGGGTAAAAGGTGTCAGGGCAAAGCTATGCCTCTGAGACCTTTTACCCATTTTTTTGTGCAATTTTTTCCTATCAATGGAAATTCTAAATAGTGGAATAAAATTTTTAACTTTACTACGGGGTGATTTCATGTTGAAAGTGATGAGCGAAAACTTTTTTATGGGGGTTTGCCCGATAGAACATGGTGGTTATACCATAGTAACGGTTATCCATGTGGATATGAGCGGATTTGCTCTAAATGGAGGCTTTATTTTTTTCGCAGATTTTGTCCCACATACTTTTGTAATTTTATATGGTGAAAACCTATTGGAAGCTTATTCTTTTAAAATTTAGAGATAAATTTTTTTAGTTTTGTTAATTAGCAAGGAGAATTAATGTATAATTTATGGTAGGAAGGTGACTTAAAAGAAACAAAGAAAAATCCGAAGGATATTCGAATGAAATTCGAGCGAAAGGGAGATAGTTGTGGAGAAATATTCCATCTACAAAGACCTTTGTAAATTAATAACTTCCGATAGGGTGAAAATAGACGAGCCAATGAGATATCATACCTCATTTCGGATAGGCGGACCCGCGGACGTGATGGTGTTACCTAAAAACGTAGACGAAATAAAGAAGGTAGTAAATTACTGCAGCCCAAGAAAAATTCCAATTTTTGTAATGGGAAATGGCACGAACCTGCTGGTGCGGGACAAGGGGATAAGAGGAGTTGTAATTAAGATTGCCCAAAATTTTAACGATATTACTGTAGAGGGAAGGACAATAAAGGCAAAAGCCGGCGTTCTTTTATCGGCGGTCGCTAAATCAGCCTTAGAAAACAGCCTAACAGGCTTGGAGTTCGCGAGCGGTATTCCAGGAACTTTAGGGGGCGCGATAATAATGAATGCAGGAGCTTACGATGGAGAAATGGCAAAAGTGGTGAAAGAAGTTATGGTAATGGATTTTAATGGAGAGATATGTTCCATGAAAAATGAAGAGCTGGAGTTTTCTTACCGGTGGTGCAAACTGCAAACCGGGGGAAAAATAGTCCTTGAAGCAAAGCTTGAGTTAGATCCCGGTATTTATGAAGAAATAAAAAGAAAGATGGATGAATTTGCCAAAAAAAGGAAAATGAAGCAACCTTTGAATATGCCCAGCGCCGGCAGCACCTTCAAAAGACCGCTTGGGAATTATGCCGGTTTTTTGATTGAAAAGGCTGGGTTAAAGGGTTATAAAATTGGAGATGCGAAGGTTTCTGAGCTTCACGCCGGGTTTATAGTGAATACCGGCAATGCCACTGCCCAAGACGTGCTTAATCTAATACAAATCATTCAAAACAAAGTCAAAGAGGAATTTGGTATTTTGCTCGAACCCGAAATAAAGGTGGTAGGAGAAGGTTAGGAGGGAGGAGAAGTGATAATAGGCATCGATGTCGGGGGCACTCACATCGACGCTGTACTTTTAGGCAACGGGAAGATAATAAAAAAATCAAAGGTGCCCTATGCCTCAATTTCAATGATTGAAGGTATTTGTCGGGCGGTTGATGAACTTTTGAAAAACGAAGGTCCCTGTGAGATTGAGCGGGTTAATTTAAGTACCACTTTATGCACTAATGCAGTCCTTGAGGGGAAGACATCACCCGTAGGCATGATATTGGAAAGCGGCCCCGGCTTAGATGCTTCATTTTTAGCGTGCGGTGAAGAAAACGTATTTCTCGATGGCTACATAGATCATCGCGGCCAGGAAATTAAGCCTTTTAATGAGAACATAGTCAGAGAGGCTGCTGTTCGGTTTAAAGAGAAGGGAATTTCAGCCATCGGAATTGCGACAAAATTTTCCGTCCGGAATCCCATCCACGAGTTAAAGGTAAAAGAATTACTAGGAGTAGATTTCTTTCCTGTCGTAATGGGACATGCCCTTTCCGGAAAATTGAATTTCCCGAGAAGAGTTTACACTACTTATCTTAATGCGGCCGTGTATGAACGCTTTAGTTATTTCTCTTCAGCCATAGAGAAAGCTTTTGAAGAAAGAAGGATAAAAGCTTCAGTAAATGTGCTCAAGGCTGATGGTGGGACGATGAATCTTAAAAAAGCAGTTTCTTTCCCGGTGTATACCATTCTGTCAGGTCCTTCTGCCAGTGTAATGGGATGCTGGGGGCTTTCCAGTATCAACGATGATGCGGTTATTTTGGATATAGGTGGTACTACGACAGATATTTCTTTTTTTGCAGGAGGGGTTCCCTTACTCGAGCCGAAGGGGATCAGGATAGGGAATTATCCTACCGTTGTGAGGGCTATTTACTCTCACTCGGTTGCAATAGGCGGGGATAGTGCTGTTAGGTTCGAACGGGGCAAACTGGCTATAGGCCCCCGAAGGGAAGGACCGCCTAAAACTTTAGGGGGACCGGTGCCTACACCCACTGATGCAATGATATTGATGGGACTTTTAAATGCCGGTACAAAAGAAAAAGCTTATCTTGCCATGAAAGAGTTAGGAGATATTATGGGGATTTCTCCGGAAGAAACAGCGAGATTAATTCTTGAAAGAATGGGAGATATAATTAGGGAAAAGGTGGAAAAGCTATTAGAAGATATAAACAACAAGCCGGTTTACACCATTCGGGAGCTTTTGTACGGGGAAAAGATATCTCCGAAAAAAGCCGTCATAATCGGTGGGCCTGCTAAGGCTCTGTCTCTGGTGCTGGAACGGAAGTTAAAAATTCCGTGTGTTGTTCCTGAAAACTTCGAAGTGGCTAATGCCATCGGTGCCGCTTTGAGCAGGGTGACGGCAGAAATTACCTTATTTGCTGATACAGGGAAGGGGTATCTAACTGTACCGGAACTCGGAATAAGGGAAAAAATAGGCAAGGAATTCAATTTGGAGAAAGCCCGAAAGCAAGCGATGGAATTGATAAAGGAAAGGGCGTCAACGCTGGCGCCGCTTTCCGAAGAGGCGGAGGCGGAAATAGTAGAGGAGTCATGCTTTAACATGGTGAGGGGATTTTATACCGTCGGCAGGAACATAAGGGTCAAAGCTCAGATAAAGCCCAGCGTAACCAACCTTACTTAAAATAAATTGGGAGGGTTAATGATGCTTAAGGCAAGAAACAAGCTGGGGTTGGTTTTTTTCCCGGCTTTTGATTGGGCCATAAGCCCAACCCATCCTGAAAGAGAAGAAAGGCTGCTTTATACCTTGGATCAAGTCAGCGAAGAAGGCTTGGAGGATATAGAAGGCATTGAGTTTTTTAATCCAGTGTTGGCAAAAGAGGAAGATATCAAAAGGGTGCATTTTTGCGTGCCGGATGTAGAGTCGGTGGTGACCAAATCCCACTTGATTTCGGCAGGTGGGGCCATACAAGCGGCAAGGGCGCTGTTGGAAGGAAAGGTCGAAAAAGCTTTTGCCATGGTCAGGCCACCGGGACATCATGCCCATAGAGTGGTATACGGCGACCGTGGGTTTTGCATAATAAACAACGAAGCGGTAATGCTAGAACACATAAGGCAATACTTTGGACCAAAAAAGGTGGTCATAGTCGACACCGATTGCCACCATGGAGATGGCACCCAGGACATCTACTGGAATGATAGAAATACACTTTTTATTTCACTACATCAGGATGGAAGAACGCTTTATCCCGGAACTGGTTTCCCGGACGAATTAGGAGGACCCGGCGCTTATGGATATACTTTGAATATACCCCTTCCCCCCCAAACCGGTGAAGAGGGTTTTCTTTATGTTATTGAAAACCTGGTAATGCCTATAATAGAAGAATACAAACCCGACCTCGTAGTCAATTCGGCCGGTCAGGACAACCATTATACAGACCCCATAACCAGTATGAATTTTACAGCGCAGGGTTATGCTAAACTGACCGAACTTTTAGACCCCGACATAGCGGTTTTGGAGGGAGGGTATTCCATAGAAGGGGCGCTGCCTTGCGTGAATCTGGGCATAATTTTGGCTTTGGCCGGCCTTGACTATTCGCATGTGAAGGAACCCGACTATGAGCCGGATAAAATGAGACAGCCGGCGTGGATTTCCGATTACATAAAGCGCCTGTGTGACGATATATACGGGCGGTGGCTTCGCAAGGAAGAAATTGCAAGAAAGATGTTCGATGGAAAGGACTTTGTCCGTAGGAACAAAAGGATATATTACGACACCATAGGAATAATGGAAAATCAAGAAGAGACTATAAAGGTTTGCAGGTCATGTTCGGGGTATACTTTGATAAAGTCAAAATGCGACCTCGGGTATTTTATCCTCGCAGTTGTAATCCCTCCCGGAGCTTGTAAAGAATGTGTGGAAGAAGCCCGGAAAATTTACGAAGCTGCAGACCCCGATGATTACACAGGGGTATACCTTCAGGATAAGGTAAACGACGAATTTAAAATAAAAAAGTAATAGAAAAATATGGATGAAGAAAAGACCTCCTGCCTGGTAAAAATATTTACTGATAGAGTGCAGGAGGTGAATTTTTTTGAATTCAATCCAGGGAATGGTTGAAGCTTTTTTAGAAAGCAATCAGAAACTGGAATCTCTTAGCAACCAGATTAAATCGAACTTAACAAATGATGTTAGAAATTTAAAAAATATCCAGGATAGTCTTAAACAGGTAAAAAGTTACGTGGAAACCAGTCTTAAGGATCTGGAAACGGGTCTTGAACAAAACCAGAGCCTGCTTTCAAAGTGGCTGGCCGGGTCCAACACAAAGTTGCTGCAAAAACAGGCGGGGCAGCATAGAATAAACATACTGGAGAAAATTGCTGAAGTAGAAAACGCTTTTGACCAGTTTATAAGTACTTTTGAAAGGCGGGTAGAAAACTTTAATTCTTCAGTCCAAGAACTGGTCCTTAATTTAAAAAACATAGAAAATCAACTAAAAAATGGCTTTTATCAATCATCCAGTGCACATCAAGAGGCGTATGTAAATCCCGTAATGTCGATTCAACAGACCATTCAGCAGGTTCTATCGACGTTAAGCGCTGCCCAGGAAAACGTTATAAAAAACCGGGTTCTCAGTCAGTTCAGCAATTCGCTCGATAATATTCTGCAATAACCATATTTTTTTTGTTTAAATCAAATTCCCCCGGGTATATTAAAAAAGAGAAAAACAATAAAGGGGGATAATTATGGCTGAAAAAAAGGACCTGGAAGCGACGATTCAAGAAAGGAAAAAAGATGTAGAATTTTCTAATGAGATAGCGGAAAGGGTAAGGCAATCTCAGTTCCAGCAGTATCAGCAACAGCAACAACAGTTGGCCGGACAGCAGACAGCCAATCAATTTCAGCAATTGCTCAATCAATTAAAAAACCAGGCCCAAACTCAGCAGCAGCAGACCGACAATCAGGTTAGCCAGGCCATACAGCAGGCGATAAACGCCCTGAATCAGGCTCAGCAGAGCATTCACGCAAACCAGGTCTTTTACCAGATGAACCAGCTTTTAGACCAGTTTAATAAGCAACTCCAGCAGTTGAATCAACAGCTTAATGCTCAGCCAAACCAAGCCTTTGGGCAGCAGAACCAGCAGCAATTAGGACAATTAAATCAGCAATTACAACAGATTCAGCAACAGCAGCAGCAAATCAGCCAGCAGCTCCAGTAAAAAGAGAGGTTGTTTTTCAACCTCTCTTTTGGTTTGCTCTTGACATATAAAATCGGTAGAATATAATGTAAGTGCGGATGCGAGTCGGTGTGAACTTTTACCCTTCGCATTAGGAAGGGAATTTTTTATTAAAAGGGGGGAGCGGCAAGGTGGACGCCGGTCCTAGTAATAAGCGAAACAATTTAAAATTTGCCGGGGCCATCTTGCCGCTCTCCGGCGGCAGGATGTAGCCCCGAGTTTTTCGGGGAGGGAAGCGGATGAAAAATGAAAGGGAGGTCGCTCTTTTAAAACAGTTAATCCTGTCTAGAAAAACCGACGAAATAAAAAGAATACTGTCTAGATTGCATCCTGCAGACATAGCGGAGATTTTGGAAGAAGTAAAAGACGAAAATAAAAAGGTTTTTTTTGAACTGATGGACCTAGAAAAAGCCACCGAAGTGCTCGAAGAGCTCGAGCCCGAAGAGAGAATTCCTTACATTGAATCGATTCCCGAAATGCATCTCGTGAAAATTTTAGAAAATATGTCGGTGGACGAAATAATAGACCTGCTCCAGAAACTGCCCGATGAAAAAGTTGAGAAATTGATGGCAAAATTGCCACAGGAGCATCAACAGGAGTTAAAATCCCTCATAAAACTAGCTCAAGATTCTGCCGGCGGCATAATGACCACCGACTATGTTTACCTATACGCCGACAAAACAGTGGAAGAAGCTATCGAAGATGTAAGGAAGTTTGGAAAAGAAGCTGAAACCATATACTACCTTTACGTTGTGGATAAAGAAAAGCACCTTCTTGGAGTTTTGTCCCTAAGGGAACTCATAGCCGCTCCGAGAAATAAGAGGATTTCTGAAATTATGCATAAAAAAGTGGTCTCGGTCAGGGTGGACGAAGATCAGGAAAAGGTTGCCCAGCTTATTTCTAAATATTCACTTTTGGCTATACCGGTTGTGGATGAAGAAAATCACATCCTGGGAATAGTTACGGTAGACGACGCTATGGATGTACTTGAAGAAGAAACCACAGAAGATATCCATAAACTTGCCGGAATAACGCCTGAAGACGAGATACTCCTTACCACCAATATTTTAGGAGCTGTAAAAAAGCGGCTCCCGTGGCTGGTGGTCTGCCTTTTGGGGGACTTAATCTCAGGGGTCGTTATAGATGGATATTCGACAGTCCTTGAAAAGGTGATGGCAGTTGCTTTCTTTATTCCTGTGTTAATGGCTACAGCCGGAAACGTAGGAACCCAGTCCCTGGCATTATCCGTAAGGGGGCTTGCTACAGGGGAGATTTCAATAAAAAACGTGATGAAATTTTTAGTTGGCGAAACCTTTGGCGGCATGTTCGTGGGAGTTTCATGCGGAGCGATAATAGCTACTGTAGCAGCTTTATGGCAAAAAGATATTAACCTTAGCTTGGTTGTTGGTGCTTCTATGAGCATAGCAATAATGTTTTCCGCATTTATAGGTGTGTTGATTCCGCTTATTTTTTACAAAATAAAAGTTGACCCTGCCGTGGCTTCAGGGCCGTTTATCACCACCATTATCGATGTTACTGCATTACTTATCTATTTCGCCCTTACGGTGACGTTCCTGGGGATTAAAAAAACGGTGGCATTCGGGAGGTTTTAACAATGGGCACCAGTTTGAATTCAAACGAAATCAAACAGCTTTTAAGAGAAGGCAATTTTATAAAAGTAGTGGAAATTTTAAAAGATAGCCACCCCGTCGACATAGCCGAGCTATTTTCCGACCTCGAGTCCCAGGAATGTCTTGAGCTTTTCAAAAAATTGGAATTCGGAACCGCCAGGGATGTACTGGAAGAACTAGAGCCCGAAAAAGTAACTTTCATTTTAACTCACATAGCACCGGAAGAAGCTGCTCTTTTGCTGAAAGAGATGTCAACCGATGATTTGGCCGATTATCTGGGGATGCTGCCAGAAAGCGCTCGACAGAAATTTTTGCATATTATGCACCAGCAGGAACAAAACGAGATAAGGTCCCTGCTTTTATACGATGAAAACACTGCCGGCGGCAGAATGACCACCGAGTTCATAGCTTTTCCGAAAGATATGAAGGCAAAGGAAGCGTTGGACAAATTGGCAGAAATCGCTCCGGATGCTGAAATGATATATTACGTCTATGTCGTGGATGACGGCGGCAAATTACTTGGAGTTCTCTCGCTTAGGGACCTAGTGCTTTCCGAACCAGATATACCTCTTTCGGAAATTATGTATACCGATGTAAAAAAGGTTTTCGCAACTCAAGACCAGGAAGAAGTAATAAGACTTATGGCTAAGTACGGGTTTTTGGCCTTGCCGGTGGTGGATGAGAATAACGTTCTTTTAGGCATTGTAACTTTCGATGATGTGATGGATGCAGCCCAGGAAGAGGCTACCGAGGATATTCTCAAAATGGCGGGGGCATCGGAAGAAATAGCTCCGGAAAAAACTTCGCCGCTTTTTAGGGCCCGCAGGAGGTTGCCATGGATATTGGTTGCACTTTTCGGGGAAATTGTATCAGGAAACGTTATAAAAAATTTTTCAGAAACACTGCAGGCAGTGGTAGCATTGTCGTTTTTCATTCCGCTCTTGATGGATATGGGGGGTAACGTGGGCACCCAATCGGCTGCAATAGTAGTAAGAGGTCTTGCTATAGGACAAATTGAGCCTCTTTTGATATGGAAAAATGTTATAAGGGAAAGTGGCGTGGGGGCAATATTGGGGCTGATTAACGGTGCGATTGTGGCTGCCATAGCATATTTGTGGCAGGGTGCTCCCGCTTTGGGGCTCGTAATCGGGCTATCCATGGCGATGAATCTAACCATAGCGGCTTTTTTAGGCACTTTCATACCTTTGATGTGGAATAGACTCGGACGCGACCCTGCAGTGACTTCGGGGCCTTTCGTAACGACGCTCCTCGATGTAATAGGGCTTCTTGTATATTTCAGCACGGCTAGGCTAATTTTGAGATTGTAAAACAAAACCCCTGCCTCCAAGGCAGGGGTCATTTAATTACCTGGAGCATGAAAAATTTCAGGTACCTAGTTTCATTTGAGGCAGCAAGAATAGGATGGTCTTTTGCCTGAGTTCGGGTTTCTATAACCCTGAGGGTAACGTGCGCATCCCAGGCAGATGACTCTATTATTTCCCAGAACAGGTCTTCATCCACATGGTGGGAACATGATGAGGTGATTAGAAATCCTCCGGGTTTTAAAATTTTTAGAGCTCGTAAATTTATTTCCTTGTACCCTCTTATAGCGCCTTCTAAGGCTTGTTTATTTTTGGCAAAAGCAGGGGGGTCCAATATGACTACGTCGAACTTTTTTCCGCTCTTGTAAAAGTGCCTCAAAACGTCAAAAGCGTTCCCTTCGTGAAATTCTATGATGCCTTCAAAGCCGTTCAAGGCGGCGTTTTCCCTGGCAAGTTCAATGGCTTCCCTGGATGAATCAAAGGCGATGACTTTTTTAGCACCGAAACGGGCGGCGGATAAAGCGAAAGAACCGGTGTAACAGAAACACTCCAGAACTTCGGCGCCTTTTACGAAGGGCCCTATGGCGAGGCGGTTCTCCTTTTGGTCGAAAAAGTAGCCGGTTTTCTGGCCGTTTATGACGTCGACGTAAAGTTTTAGGCCGTTTTCTTCTATGAGGATTTTTTCCGGGACGTTTCCAAAAAGGCATCCTTTAGTGAGAGGCAGCCCCTCCAATTCACGGACAGGAACGTCGTTTCTCTCATAAATTCCGCGAGGTTGGAACATCTCCCGGAGGATATCCACGATGACGTCTTTGAACTGTTCTATACCCAGAGCCAGTGTTTGAATTACGAATACGTCTTCGAATTTGTCGACTATGAGGGCCGGCAGGAAATCAGCTTCCCCATAAACCAGCCTGAAACTCCCGTTAAATCCCAATTTTTGCCGGTATTCGAAGGCGTCCTCTATCCTTTTTTTGAAAAAATTTCTGTCGATCTCCTCATCTTTGTTCCTCGTCAAAATTCTCACGGTTATTTGCGACAGGGGATTTATGTAGCCCCTGCCCAGAAATTTACCTTTAAAGTCGTATACTTCCACTAGGTCGCCAGGGCTGTAATTTCCCTCGATTTTTTCTATCTCTGTTTTGAAAACCCAGGGATGTCCTTTTTCTATTCGCTTTTTTCGATGAGTGGTCAAAATTACTTTGGCCAATTTTTTACCCCCTGTCTAAATCGAGCTCCACAGCTTTAGCGATAATTTTCTGGATGTCGGACATTAGGATGAAAAACCTCTGCTCTGCCTCGAGATATTTCTTTATCAGCGAATGGTGCGAAACTATGTCGTAAAGGTTTTGAAGTTGCCTTTCTGCCTCTTCAGTAGGCTTGCCTGAAAGTTTTAAGGCCTCAACTTCGAGATGCTTTGTCCTGAGTTCCCTTAGCATTTCTTCGGCCTTAGAGTCTTTTTTAAGTTCTTCGGTTGCCGCTTTAAGTTCTAGGTATTCCTGAGAGCGGGAAAGAGCTCTTGCAAGTTCGTGGGCAGCATCGTATACGTTCAATGTGGTTACCCCCCATATTTTTTATAAAGTAAAAAAGGTCTTCTATCGAGCCGGCATAATCCGGCTTCGGTTCTATGCCATTTCTATTTATCATGTAATCAATTACCAGGAAGGTTTTTATGCCCAACTTGGATGCTATTAAATCTTCTTCCACATCGTTTCCCACCATCAGGCATTCTTCTGGAGCTTTGCCTATTATGCTTAAAATCTCTTCATAATATTCCAGCCGGGGTTTAGTAAAATGCATGTTTTCATAAGTAGTGATGAGTTTAAAGCTGAAGTTTTCGGCATTTATCCAGCGAAGCCTTTCGCGAATGGCTATTTCGGGGAAGATGGGGTTAGTGGCTATTACCAGCTCTAAGCCAATACTTTCTGCTTCCTTAAGAATAAAGGAGGATATGGGATTCGGTTTCATTACTTTTTTAAGTTCTGGAAATCTATTCTTGTAGAAATCTCCTATTTTGGTGAGGATCAATTCCCTTTCGCATTCAATGCCTTCGAAAAAATTCTCCCAGAAGACCTCCTTGTTGGTCTTCCCAGGGTCCGTGTTGTTAATCATCGCATAGGTGGATTCCCAAAGCTTCTTTACGAAAAGGTCTTGAGGTATCAATGTTTTCATTTCCCACGAGAGCATTTTCACGTAATTTTCTATGAATTCTTCGGTGTCCAATGGCAGGAGGGTGCCGTCTAAATCAAAAAGTATCACCTTCATAAAATCATCTCCCACAACTTTGCAAAAACTTAAATTGAAGGCGATTACAAATTATATTATACTATTTCAAAGGAGGAAAAGTCGATGAGAATATTGGCCGATTTTCATACTCATACTCGTTACAGCCACGGATGCGGAAGTATAGAGGACAACGTAAAAGCGGCGATAAAAAAAGGTCTGAAGGCCATAGGAATATCCGAACATGGTCCTGCCAATATAGGCATCGGCCCTACCCTTGACGATTTTAAAAAAATGAAAAAGGAAATAGAAGACTTACGAGGTAAGTACACAAATATCAAAATACTTTTTGGTTGCGAAGCCAACGTAATAAGCGTCGACGGAAAACTTGACCTGCCCGAAAAATTGCTGAACGAGCTGGATTACGTTATGGTTGGACTTCATCCGATGGTGTGGTGTAGGTCTTTAAAGGACTTCTGCCATATTTTTTTTGAAAATTTTGCTGCCAAAAGGATAATTAAATTGAAGTCGAAGGTGATAGAGCAGAATACCCGGGCTTTGATAAATGTTCTAAAAAATTACAGAGTGCATATAATTACCCACCCTGGACTTCACGTTCCGATAGATACGGCTGCTCTAGCTGATGCCGCAGCATCCTGCGGTACCGCTATGGAAATAAACGCTGGTCACGGGTATATGACACAAGGATACGTGAGGATTGCAAAAAGCTATGGCGTTAAGTTTGTCATCGGCAGCGATGCCCATTCTCCTGAAAAGGTAGGGGAAATGGAAAGAGGAATAGAAATTGCCATTAAGGGGGGACTTACCGAGGAAGATATAATTAACGCAAATGCAAATTGGGAGGAGATTTTATGGAGGAAGACGCGAGATTTATAATTATAACGGGACTTTCAGGAGCTGGCAGAACTCTGGCCCTTCGGATATTTGAGGACCATGGATATTTTTGCGTAGATAACCTGCCTCCTGCGCTAATACCAAAATTTGCCGAGCTGTGTCGTCAGACGAGAAAAAACAAAATAGCGCTTGTCATAGACATAAGAGGGGGCGATTTTTTCGACCATCTTTTCGAGAGTTTAAAAAGCTTAAAAAACATTGGCTATTCGTATGAGATTTTATTCCTCGATGCTTCCGACGAAGTTTTGATAAAACGCTACAAGGAAAGCCGCCGCCGTCACCCACTGGCGCCTGAAAGAAGGATAATTGAGGGGATTAATCTAGAAAGGAAAAAACTTGAGCCACTTAAAGCCACATCAAACATAATCATCGACACGTCATTTAAGACTCCTGCCCAGCTTAAGGAAGAGATAGTGAGAAGATTTATCGAGACAGAAAAGGAAACGGGTCTTTTGATTAACCTGGTTTCTTTCGGGTTTAAACAAGGCTTGCCCCTGGACGCAGACCTGGTTTTTGACGTGAGGTTTTTACCAAATCCGTTCTACGTGGATGAACTCAGGATGCTTTCCGGAAATGATCCCAGGGTAAGGGAGTTTGTAATAAACTGTCCCGAGAGCCAAAAGTTTCTGGAAAAACTTACCGACCTTTTAAAGTTTCTCATCCCGTGCTATATCCGGGAAGGGAAATCTCAGCTCGTGATTGCCGTAGGATGTACCGGTGGAAGGCACAGGTCTGTGGCCATAGTCAATGAACTTTCAAGTCTTTTGAGAAAAGAAGGTCATAAAGTAATAGTAGAACACAGAGATGAGAGCGGTAGCGAGGGGGGAGCGTAATGAACTATAATGTAGTTGCAATAGGGGGTGGAACAGGCCTTCCCAATCTGCTCAGGGGATTAAAACGGTACACCAAAAACATTACTGCAATAGTAACGGTTGCCGACGATGGAGGTAGTTCTGGGATTTTGAGGGATGAACTGAAGATGTTGCCGCCTGGTGATATAAGAAACTGCCTTTTGGCTTTAGCGAATACGGAACCCCTGATGGAAAAACTTTTCCAGTACCGATTCAATGCGGGTTCGCTTAAAGGGCACAGCTTCGGCAATTTGTTTTTGGCGGCGATGACGGAAATACTTGGGGATTTTGAGCTGGCGATAAAGGAATCAAGCAAGGTGCTGGCGGTAAGTGGGCAGGTTTTGCCTTCTACTATCAGCGACGTAATACTTGCAGCCGAATTTGAAGACGGCACAGTAATAAAGGGTGAATCGAAGATCCCTAAGATAAGGCGAAAGATTAAAAGAATACGAATTATTCCAGAGGATGCAAAACCGCTACCAGAGGCCTTGGAGGCGATAGAGAGGGCAGATGCGGTCATCATAGGCCCCGGGAGCCTTTATACAAGTATACTGCCGAACCTTCTCATTAAAGATCTGGCTAATGCTGTTAGGAGTTCTAGAGCGAAAAAAATTTTTGTGGTCAACGTGATGACGCAACCCGGGGAAACTGATGGATATACTGCCTTCGACCACGTAAAAACTATTATTGAGCACGCAGGGAACAATTTGATAGAATATGTAGTCGTTAATGCCGAAAAAATTCCGGAACACATACTTTTGAGATACTTGGCAGACGGAGCTTGCCCCGTGACATGCGATGAAGAAAATATTAAGGAATTGGGCTGCAAGGTGATTTACGGGGAATTATTAGGTTTTGCGGACGTGGTAAGGCACGATCCGATAAAGCTTGCCAAAGTAATAATAGATATAATAAAATAAAGAACAAAGCATTATATCGTGAGGCGGGTGGCGGTGTTGTCATTTTCGTCGGAAGTGAAGGATGAACTTTCACGAATTTCGGCGGAAAGGGATTGCGAGCTAGCGGAACTTGCCGCAATTGTTAGGATGAGCGGCAGTATTCAGATAACTGGTGGCGGTAGAACTATCAATATAAAGATAACTACGGAGAGCGCCTCTACAGCGAGAAGGTTTATACAGCTTTTAAAAAAGTTCATCGAGGCCGAAGTGGAAATAGTGGTTTTAAAGGAAAAAATGAAAAAGCATAATTTGTACGAAGTGACTGCCAGCTCATCTGATATGGGTGACTTTTTAGAAAAAATTGGTATACTTTTTAAAAAGGAAAGGTTCTATATAAAGGACAATATTAAATCAGAGCTCATAAGAAAACGGTGCTGCAAAAAAGCATACTTGCGGGGTGCTTTTTTGGGTAGCGGGTCAATCAGCGACCCTAAGGGACCATATCATTTAGAATTCGTAGCCGTGAGCAGGGTCCAGGCCGAGTCCCTTGCAAAACTTATAAATAGTTTTGGATTAAATGCCCGGGTAGCGGCGCGAAAAGATGCTTTTGTGGTATATCTTAAAAATGGCGATGATATCCGGGACCTGCTGGGATTGATAGGTGCTAGCGAAAGCTTGCTGAAATTTGAAGACATCAGGGTTTTAAAAGAGATGCGAAACAGCGTAAACCGCCTCGTCAACTGCGAAACCGCAAACCTGAATAAAACTGTGGATGCAGCCATCCGCCAAATTGAAATGATAAATTATTTAAAAAAAAGTGGGGTTTATGAACATCTACCTTTTGGGCTCAAGCAAATAGCTGAGCTCAGGGTAAAACACCCTGATTTAAGCCTTAAGGAACTAGGACAGTTGATGACGCCGCCTTTAGGCAAATCGGGGGTAAACCATCGCCTGAAAAAATTAGAGGAATTTGCAGAAAAAATCAAATCCAAAAAGGAGGAAGAATTATAATGTACGAAAAAACGATAGTTGTAAAAAATAAGACAGGCTTACACGCAAGGCCTGCAGCTATGTTTGTTCAAACTGCCAATAAATTTAAATCGGAGATTTTTGTTGAAAAAGAAGGCAAAAAAGTGAATGCTAAGAGCATAATGGGCGTGATGTCGCTGGCAGTAAGTCAGGGGACAACTATTACTATTTTGGCTCAGGGTGAAGATGAAAAGGATGCGGTAGAGGCCTTGGTCGAGCTTGTAGAGAGCAGATTCGGTGAAGAATAATTTTTAATGGCCGGGGCTTAATAAAAACCTCCGGCGGGGGAATATTTATGACAAAACACGATAAGATAATAAAATATATCAAAAACCTAAAAGTAGGCTCGAAAATATCGGTGAGGCAGCTTGCACAAGAACTAAATGTCAGTGAGGGCACTGCATACCGAGCCATAAAAGATGCTCAGCTTAAAGGTCTTGTCTCAACTATACCGAGGATAGGAACTATACGAATAGAGCAGACTGATGAAGAAAATATAGAGAAACTGACGTATGCCGAAGTGGTCAATATAGTAGACGGCAGCGTAATTGGAGGAACTTCAGGCCTTCATAAGCCTCTTAAAAAGTTTCTCATAGGGGCTATGGAAGTGAATGAAATGCGACAGTACATCGAGCCGGGAGATTTGTTAATTGTAGGTAATAGAAAGGAAGCTCAGCTCCTTTCGCTGACTATGGGGGCTGCGGTTCTCATTACCGGTGGATTTAAAGCCGAAGAAGATGTGGTGAGACTGGCAGATGAAAAGGGGATGCCGCTCATCACATCGCCTTACGATACTTTTACGGTGGCCACCATAATAAACAGGGCCATCTTTACCAGGCTGTTGAGGAAGGATGTGGTAAGGGTAAGGGACGTTATGGTTGAAGACCCTTATTATCTCGATGAAAAGGCAACAGTAGGCGATTGGAAAAAATTGGTAAGAGCTACCCGCCACAGCAGGTTTCCTGTTATTAACGGTGAGAACGAGGTAATAGGCATAGTTACGACCAACGATGTGGCTGATTTAAAAGATGAAGTATCGATAAGGGAAGCGATGACGAAAGACCCCATAACGGTGGGTCCTGAAACACCGGTAGCACATGCAGCCCATCTCATGGTCTGGGAAGGAATCGAGCTCATCCCCGTAGTAGAGGATAAAAAGCTTATAGGAGTTATAAGCCGCCAGGACACCATAAAGGCTTTTCGCAGTTTGAGCCTTCAGCCGCAGATTGCAGAAACGGTGGATAGCCTGATTATGGACCACTTCAATGTATTTAAAACCGAAAGTGGAGTGCGACTTCAGGGCAAGACAGGACCAGTTATGTTGAGCCCTTATGGAGTCCCAAGTCACAGTTCTCTGATTAACGCCATGGTCAACGCTGGCATCAATGCATTTAGAAGCAAAAAGCGGCCAGAGGTTATCCCCGACAGCTTTACGGTTTACTTTTCAGGTTCGGTACAGTTGGATGAAGAGATAGAAATAAAGGCAGATATTATCGAAATAGGAAGAAGGTCCGGGAAGGTAGAGATAAGTCTTATTGGCGGCGGAGATTTGATTGCAAAAGCGATAATGTCGGTTAAAGTTTTAGGCAGGTAGGTGACTTTAATGGCCGGCTTTGTCCACCTGCACGTTCATACGAATTTCAGCCTGCTCGATGGTGCATGTGACATAGCGAAATTGGCGCAGAGGGCAAAAGAACTTAGGATGGATGCAATGGCCATTACGGATCACGGCGTGATGTACGGAGTAATAGATTTTTATAAGACAATGAAATCGATGGGTATAAAACCTATAATTGGTTGTGAAGTTTACACGGCAAAGAGAACTATTAACGACAGGAAGCCTGGTATAGATGATGACCAGTATCATTTGGTGCTTCTTGCGGAAAACAAAAATGGGTACCAAAATTTAGTTAAATTAGTATCTATGGGTTTTCTTGAAGGATATTATTACAAACCCCGCGTAGATAGAGAACTTTTAAGAAAACACAGCAAAGGCCTCATCGCCTTGAGCGGGTGTGTTGCTGGGGAGATACCTCAATATATTCTAAACGGAGAATATGAAAAAGCGAAAAATGCAGCTTTGGAATTTCAAAATATCTTCGGAGAGGGTAATTTTTTTCTAGAAGTTCAAGACCACGGATTAAAAGAGCAGAAATTGGTAAATTCCGGGCTTATAAAGTTGAGCGAAGAAACCGGCATCCCGCTTGTTGTGACAAACGATGTCCATTACATCATGAAGTCGGACGAGCAGTTTCACGATGCCATGCTGTGCATACAAACCGGAAAAACCATAAGGGATGAAGACAGGTTAAAATTTAATTCCTCAGAGTTTTACCTGAAGTCAGAAGAAGAGATAAGGGGGCTTTTCCCGCACCTAAAGGAAGCGGTGGATAACACCGTGAGGATTGCGAAAAGGTGCAATGTGGAACTCGAATTCGGACAGGCACACTTGCCCCGCTTTGATGTCCCCGAAGGTTTTACAGAAGACTCTTATCTAGAAAAACTCTGCTACGACGGTCTCAAAAAGAGATATGGAATGGTTACTCCTGAACTTAGGAATAGACTCGACTACGAGCTGGATGTAATAAAAAGAATGGGTTATTCCAGCTATTTTTTAATAGTGTGGGATTTTGTGAATTTCGCTAGAAAAAACGGCATAATGGTAGGACCAGGCCGGGGTTCTGCCGCCGGAAGTCTGGTGGCCTACTGCCTATACATAACCAATGTGGACCCGCTTAAGTACAACCTGCTCTTTGAGCGGTTTCTCAATCCGGAAAGGGTGACGATGCCAGATATAGACGTGGATTTTTGTTACGAAAGACGTCAAGAGGTCATTGATTACGTAGTCGAAAAATACGGTGCCGAAAGAGTCGCACAAATTGGGACCTTCGGAACTATGGCGGCACGGGCGGCCATTAGAGACGTGGGCAGGGTTCTCGGTTATCCTTATAGCGAAGTGGATTCTGTGGCCAAAATGGTTCCTATGGAGCCGGGTATGACGATTGAAAAAGCATTGACATTAAATCCTGAACTTAAAAGGCTTTACAACGAAAACGAGAGGATGAGAAAACTTTTAGACACAGCAAAAGCTTTGGAAGGTTTTCCCAGACACGCTTCTACCCACGCAGCGGGCGTAGTAATTTCAAGCCGACCTCTGGTTGAACTTGTTCCGCTACACAAGGTGGGGGATTCTACAGTATCCACCCAATTCACCATGACTGCTCTTGAGGAACTAGGCCTTTTGAAAATGGACTTTCTCGGATTAAGGACGCTTACAGTGATACAAGATACGCAGGAACTAGTAAAAAGAGCACGGGGGATCATAGTAGACCTTGAAAGAATTCCGTTAAACGATAAAAAAGTTTATGAGATGCTGGGCAGAGGTGAGACAACAGGCGTTTTTCAGCTTGAAAGCACCGGTATGCGGAACCTCTTAAAGGAGTTGAAACCTGAGCGTTTTGAAGACATAATAGCGGTCATAGGACTTTACAGGCCCGGCCCTTTAGGAAGCGGCGCTGCCGACGAATTTATAAAAAACAAGAACAACCCGGAAAATATAAAATACCTTCATCCCAAATTGGAGCCCATCTTGAGAGAAACTTACGGAATAATTTTGTACCAAGAGCAGGTTATGAAAATAGCCCAGGAGCTTGCAGGTTTCAGCCTGGCCCAAGCCGATATCTTGAGGAAAGCCATGGGTAAAAAGCAGCAGGAAGTTATGGAGGCGCAGCGTAGCTCCTTCATAAAGGGATGCATCGCCAACGGCATAGACGAAGAAACTGCCAAAAAGATATTCGAAGAGATTTCGTATTTTGCAGGGTATGGTTTTAACAAATCCCACGCTGCTGCCTATGCAATGGTTGCATACCAGACCGCATATTTAAAGGCCCATTTTCCAGTGGAATTTATGGCGGCTTTGCTCACAAGTGTTAGGCACAACACCGACAAGGTAGCTCATTACATCGAAGAATGTAGACTCTTAGGAATCGAAGTTCTTCCCCCTGATATCAATGAAAGTTTTGAGTTTTTTACAGCAAAGGATGGTAAAATCCGGTTCGGGTTGACCGCTGTAAAAAATGTAGGAGAAAACATGGCAAGGGCCATAATAAAGTGCAGGGAAGAGAAAGGAAGATTTGTTTCATTCAGCGATTTTTGTGAAAAAATGGGTCCTGCTGAAATAAATAAAAAAGCTGTAGAAAGCCTTATCAAAAGCGGAGCTTTTGATTCGTTGGGTGTCAGGCGTTCTCAGCTTTTAAGAGCTTTCGATGATGTTTTAAGCCGGGTGCAGAAAAATCAAAGACAAGCGATGAAAGGCCAACTTTCGCTTTTTGAGATGATTGACGATGGAGAAGCGATAAGAGATGAATTACCCGATATTCCGGAGTATCCTCAAAATGAGATGCTCGCGATGGAAAAAGAAGTTTTGGGTCTTTACATAAGCGGGCATCCCCTTAGGGAGTTCGAAGACCTCTTGAACAGGAAAACCACATTGAAAAGCAGTGATCTTAAAGGGGATGAGATCGATATCGAAGACAATTCGCAGGTCATAGTCGGCGGTATGATTACTGATATAAAAATAAAATATACGAAAGATGAAAAACTCATGGCCTTCATTACACTAGAAGATTTGACAGGGTCGATTGAGATTATTGCATTTCCGAGCGTATACGAAAGGTTTACCGATGAACTAAAGCAGGATAGCAAAATATTGATTCGAGGAAGGGTGGATTTAAAGGAAGAAGAGACGCCGAAAGTGATTGCAGAAGAAATTGAGCCTTTAGAGAAGAGAAAAGAGGGAGTACTTGTCATTTCGTTGAGTGAGTATAATGGAAAAATAGATGAAAAAATAGAAAGCTTGAAGGAGTTTTTCCTTTTGCATCCGGGGAATATCCCTGTTACAATTTATATTGTAAATAGTCTGAAAGCGATTTTGGTTGACAAAAGCTACTATGTGAATTATTCTGAGGAATTTTCCAAAAAAATATGCAGTATCATTGGACCTCAAAACTGCCTTTTTATAGAAAAGGCGATTTGAGGCTTGAGAATAATAAAACAATAAAAGGAGGCCCCGGAGATGTGGACTGTAGTGTACATGGCTACCGACAAAGAAAATGCGGATAAAGTGGTCAACGCTTTGAAAGAAGAAGGATTTTTGGTGAAAACGAAGGAGATAATGAAGAGCAAAAGGCGGGGATGTTATATAGAAATCCTAGTGCCGGAATCTGAGGCGGAAGAAGCTCAAAAAATGATTTTGGAAAAAAATCTGTAAGAAGGGGAGAATAATGTGAAGAGGATAGGAGTTCTGACAAGTGGCGGAGATGCGCCGGGAATGAACGCTGCTATTAGGGCGGTTGTCAGAAGCGCCATATATAATGGCGTGGAAGTTTATGGCATCAGAAAGGGTTACGCAGGACTTTTGGCCGGCGACTTCATAGAAATGAGCTTAGGGTCTGTCGGAGATATAATCCACCGGGGAGGCACTATTTTGAGGACCGCCCGCTCGGAAGAATTTAAGACAAAAGAAGGTATGGAAAAAGCTGTAAATAATATAAAGCAACTCGGAATTGAAGGGCTCGTGGTGATTGGCGGAGATGGGTCTTTCAGAGGTGCGGCGGAACTTGCAAACAGAGGAATACCAACAATAGGCATTCCGGGCACGATCGACAACGATATTCCGTTTACGGATTATTCGATAGGTTTCGATACTGCCGTCAATACAGTGGTTGAAGCCGTCAACAAGATAAGGGATACGGCTACATCCCACGAAAGAACCTTCATTATAGAAGTTATGGGGAGGGAATCGGGGCACATCGCCCTCTATTCCGGAGTAGCATGTGGAGCTGAAACTATCCTTGTCCCGGAGAAGCCCTATACGATAAAAAATGTTTGTGACAAGATAATGAGCGGTTACAAGCGCGGCAAGCTCCACAGTATAATAATTTTAGCCGAAGGCGCAGGAAATGCTTTTGAGATTGGCCAAAAAATTAAGGAAGTAATCGGGCTTGAAACGCGGGTTATAGTACTGGGGCACCTTCAAAGGGGAGGTACTCCGACGGCTTTCGACAGAATACTCGCCAGCCAGATGGGCGGAAAAGCGGTGGAACTTTTGTTAAATGGTGTTAGCAACAAAATGATAGGTTGGGTAAAAGGGGAACTTATAGTCACGGACCTGGAGAAAATATTTTCCGCCCAAAAGCCATTGAACGAGGAACTTTACAACCTGGCGAGCGTATTAGCTATATAAGCTGGGGAAGGTGTTGAATTTATGCGCAGAACAAAAATAGTTTGTACAATCGGCCCTGCCAGTGAGAAAAAGGAAATAATAAAAGAGCTGATAAAGGCAGGAATGAATGTTGCACGGCTTAATTTTTCCCACGGCACCCATGAGGAGCACGGGGCGAGAATTGCGGCAATTCGTGAAGCTGCGAGGGAATTGAATGCTTCTGTTGCCATAATGCTGGATACCAAGGGACCGGAAATTCGCCTTGGAACTTTCGCCAGCGGGAAGGTATTTTTGGAAAAAGGCCAGGAGTTTACTTTAGTGACATATCCAGTAGAAGGGAACGAAAAAAGGGTTTTCGTAAATCTAAAAGAAATTACGAAGTTAGTAAATGCGGGTGACAGGATTCTGCTTGCCGATGGACTTATAGAATTAGAGGTAAAGAGAGTTTCGGATGCTGAAATCCAGTGCACGGTTTTAAACGGCGGTGAGCTGAGTTCCAAAAAAGGCGTTAACCTGCCTGGCAAATCAATACCCCTTCCTGCTGTTACTCCTAAAGATGTGGAAGACATCCTTTTCGGTATAAAGATGGAAATTGATTTAATAGCAGCCTCTTTTATAAGAAAGGCTTCAGATGTCCTGGCAATAAGAAAGATTCTAGAGGAAAACGGTGGAAATGACATACAAATAATAGCCAAGATTGAAAACCAGGAAGGGGTTCAAAACCTAGACGAGATAATAAAAGTTGCCGATGGAATAATGGTGGCAAGGGGAGATCTTGGAGTAGAAATTCCTGTCGAGGAAGTCCCGTTGGTACAGAAAATAATCATAGAAAAGTGCAATAGGGCCGGAAAACCGGTGATAACAGCCACTCAGATGCTAGAGTCGATGATAAAAAATCCCAGGCCTACGCGAGCTGAAGCTACGGATGTAGCTAACGCTATAATGGATGGAACAGATGCCATTATGCTTTCTGGGGAAACAGCTGCAGGGGATTTTCCAGTAGAGGCCGTTAAAGTTATGGCAAGGATTGCTCAAAAAGTGGAAGAAAGTGTTTCGCTGGATGCAACAGCCGTAAAAAGGCAGACGAGTATAAAGACGGTGACCGATGCAATAAGCCACGCCACGTATACGATAGCAAAAGACCTAGGAGCAAGTGCAGTAATAACATCCACAAAGTCGGGATATACAGCACGAATGGTGGCCAAGTTCAGGCCTTCAGCTCCTATTATAGCTGTGACGCCAAGAGAAAAGGTAACCAGAACTCTTCAGATAGTATGGGGTGTTTTTCCGATCAGGGTAAAGGAAACGACTTCCACTGACGAGATGTTTAGAGAAGCGGTGAACGGAGCATTGGAATCCGGCCTCATTAAAAAGGGCGATTTAGTGGTGATAACTGCCGGTGTTCCCCTTTACGTAAGCGGAACCACCAATCTTATACGAGTTCAAGTGGTGGGAGATGTGGTTTTAAAAGGCACAGGAATAGGGAATAAATCGATTTATGGGACTGTACATGTTGCACGGACTCTTAGAGAAGCCGAAGCCATGCCCGACGGCTGCATTTTGGTTGTAACTTCTACCGATAAGGATTACATGCCAGTAATAAGGAGGGCATTGGCCATTATAGCAGAGGAAGGCGGACTAACATCGCATGCGGCTATAGCCGGAATAGAACTGGGCATTCCGGTAATTGTAGGGGCAGAAGGAGCAACAGAAAAACTATCAACGGGTGACCAAGTTACAATAGATTGTCAAAGAGGTTTGGTCTATAAAGGTGTAGCTGATGTAAAGTAGGTGGGGCGAGAGTTACAAAATTTTCATCCACCTCTTGACAAAATAAAAAATTAGGTGTTAAAATACATATCAAATTAAAATTTAAAAATGAAACAAAGCGGCACTTTGAGTAAAGCCGCTGTTTTTTTACAAAGCCTAATAAAGAAAAATGTGATGACGGAAAAGGGGTAAATCGGCAGCGGTAAAAGAGAGCCGGGTTAGGTGAAAGCCGGCACCGAGCTGTTTATCCCCGTCGTTCCCGAACAGCCCGGGCGAATGGAGTAGTCCGGAGCCGCTATTAGCGTTAAAGTAAAGAAGGCCCGCGTTGAGTTTTGGGCAAATCAGGGTGGTACCGCGAGGAAAACCCCCTCGTCCCTGGAAATATAGGTCTGGGGATGAGGGGGTAATTTTTTATTTTATAATTTATATAATAAAGGGGGTTTGAGTAATGGACATCAAAGTATATATCAACGGCAAATTTTATCCTAAAGAGGAGGCAAAAATTTCTGTATTCGACCATGGATTTTTGTATGGAGATGGTGTTTTCGAAGGCATCAGAGCCTATGATGGCAGGGTATTCCGCCTAAAACAGCATATTGACAGGTTATACAGCGGTGCAAGGGCAATAATGCTTGACATACCCATTTCGAAGGAAGAAATGAAGGAAGTAGTGAAAGAGACACTGAGGCAAAATGGGCTGAGAGATGCGTATATCAGGTTAGTAGTATCAAGGGGAATAGGAGACCTCGGGCTCGACCCCAGGAAATGCCACGAGCCCACCATAGTGTGCATAGCCGACAAAATCGTGCTTTATCCCGAAAAGATGTATGAAGAAGGTCTTGAAATTATCACCGCGGCAACGCGAAGAAATGTACCCGAAGGGGTAAATCCCCAGATGAAAAGCCTCAATTACTTGAACAATATAATGGCAAAAATCGAGGCTAACCAGGCCGGGGTAATGGAGGCCGTGATGCTGAACACACTGGATTACGTGGCCGAGTGTACTGGGGACAATATATTCATAGTGAAAGATGGCGTGCTCATTACTCCGCCGACCTATGCAGGGATTCTTATAGGGATCACGAGGAATGCAATAATCGAGCTGGCGCAGAAAAATAATATTAAGGTCGAGGAAAAATTGTTCACACGGTATGAGCTTTATACAGCCGATGAATGCTTCTTGACTGGTACTGCAGCAGAAGTGATTCCAGTAGTTAAAGTAGATGGAAGGAAAATAGGAGATGGTAAGCCAGGCGTTGTTACAAAGTTACTGCTCGGTGCTTTTAAAGAACTGGTAAAAATTGATGGCGAAGAAATTTACCCCTCACGTTAATCGAAAACCCGGCTATCAAAGGCCGGGTTTTAGTTTTGTGCTTGCCTTAATTTATCATTGACGCTTGTCATTATATGCAGGATAATTATAAATAGACTCCAATTGGACACTAAAGTATAAATTTCAAAGGAGCTATATAGATGAAATTTATTGTCAATGGCGATAAAAATCAATACACTGAATTTATACAGAGTCACCCGAAAGGACACATCCTGCAAAGTCTGGAATGGGCTCAGGTAAAGGAGGAAAACTGGCGGTCGATGCACGTAATGGTGGAAGATGAAGGCAGGATAACGGCTTCGATGTTGCTGCTCTTAAGGCCGCTTCCGCTGGTCGGAAAATATATGATATATTCACCCAGAGGGCCCGTTTGCGACGTATGCGATTTTGAGACGTTGAGATTTCTTGTGGAAAACGTTAAGAAACTTGCGAAAAAACACGGCGCGTTAATGCTTAAAATTGATCCCGATATAAGTATAAAAGACCGGGAAGCGGTAAATAATTTAAAAAAGCTGGGGTTCATCCAAAACCTGGAAGCTCTTAATTTTGAAGCAATTCAGCCCAGGTTCGTATTCCGTCTCGATATCACTCCATCGTTGGACGAGCTTTTGGCGAGATTTCACCATAAGACCAGGTACAACATAAGGCTGGCTCAAAAAAAAGGGGTGAGGGTGAGGCTCGGAAACCGGGAGGACCTCAAGGAATTCCACAGGATTATGGAAATCACCGGAATCAGGGACGGCTTCGTGGTAAGGAGCCTAGAGTACTTTGAAAGGATGTACGACTGCCTAAAGCCTAAGGGATTTATGGAGCTTGCTCTCGCCGAATACGACGGGAAGGTGATAGCGGGAATCATCTGTCTTTTCTTCGGACAAAAGTGCTGGTACCTTTACGGCGCGAGCAGCAACGAGCACCGAAACGTCATGCCCAATTACCTCTTGCAGTGGGAAATGATAAAGCTGGCCAAGGAAAGAGGGTGCACCCTTTACGACTTTCGGGGGGTGTCGGGTGATTTAAATCCCGAAAACCCACTTTACGGGCTTTACAGGTTTAAAAAGGGATTCAGCGGAGAATTTACGGAATTTGTAGGAGAATACGACCTCGTATTCAGTCCATTATGGTACACGATATTTCAAAAAGGGGTGCCGGTTTTCAGGGATTTACGCAGAAAACTCACCCTGGTTTTTAAAAAAGCAAAGATGAAATTTTAGGCGACGGATAAATTGGTTGGAGGGTCTTTCTTTGCTTGATGCTCAAAAAAGATATATGGAAGTTAACTTGAGCGCTATAAAGAGGAATTACGACAAGATAAGGCAGGAAGTAAAAGTGCCTGTTATGGCGGTCGTTAAAGGGGACGCCTACGGGCATGGACTGGAGGAGGTAGCGCTTACCCTGCAGCAGGCTGGGGCGGAGTGGTTCGGAGTCGAATTTCTAAAAGAAGCGATTGAATTAAGGAGGGCTGGTGTCAGAGGCAGGATACTCTGCTTTACGGCACCTATCTGCCGGGAGGACTGCGAGAAGTTCATGGAATACGACATAACCCCTACAGTCTATAACCTTGACAGCGCGGAGCTTTTAAATAAAGCAGCTTTTGGAAAAGGGACTTTGTGCAGGGTCCACCTTAAATTCGACACAGGTATGGGGCGTTTTGGCTTCGGCTTGGAGAATTTGGACGAGATACTGGTTAAATTAAAAAATTACACCAATCTGGTATATGAAGGGGCCTACACCCATTTTTCGGATGCATTTGCGAGAAAAAGCGACTATACCTTAAGGCAGCTTTCTTGTTTCGAAAAAGTGATTGAAAACTTAAAAAAAGCCGGAATAAACGTGACTCTGCGCCACGCCGCAAGCTCCGTTGCGGCCATGGATTTCCCCGAAGCCAGGATGGACATGGTTCGGGTGGGAGGAGCGCTTTTCGGCGTCACAATGTTCAAAAACAAATCTGTTGAACTTGAAAAGGCTTCTTGCGTGAAGGTAAGAATATTTGAGATAAGGCATCTTGTGCGGGGTTCGTATATAGGCTACGGAAGGACTTATAGGGCGCCCAAAGATATGCTGGTGGGGATTATCCCGGTGGGGTACTACGAGGGCTTGAAAGTGCAGAGGCGAAATTACACCTACTCCGTTTCCGGTTTGATTAAAAACATTTATCATGACGTAAAGGACTTTTTTAGACCGCAGCCCGTGGTTTTTATAAATGGAAGGCCCCTTAAGGTACTGGGAAGGATAGGGATGCAGCTTACCGCCGTGGACCTTACCGGAGTAAAAGCAAAAGTCGGCGATGAAGTCACCGTAAATATCGACCCCATTTACTATAAAGGGGCAGAAAAGATTTATATCGTCGAGGAGGAAGGAAAAAGCGTCGGAAGGCTTGAGGAAAATGGATTTTTAGCATGACAAAAAATACGCGGGTTTTTCCGCGTTTTTTTGTCACGTTTTGCCCTTTTGCTGTGTCTTTATGTATGGAAAGAATCAAAGGGGGTGGGCTTTCTGGAGTACAGCGAGGTATACGCGAATTACTACGTAAAGGTATACCGGCAACTTTTCTATATGCTCAACGACCCTTTTCTTGCCGAAGACCTGGCCCAGGAAGTTTTTTTAAAATTTTATCAAAATCCCCCCGGAAAGGAGGGAAGCACAGGGGCATGGCTCTTCCGGGTGGCAAAAAATTTGGCCTACAACTACCTCAGGGGAGAAGACAACAGGAAAAAGCGGGAGATTAAATTTTGGCTTTCGAAAAGGGATTCGGAAATCTTTCACCTTCGGGAGGAACAGATTTACGTGCGCCAGGTGCTCGCAAAGATGGACGAAAGGGATAGGATGATACTCATCATGAAGCATTCGGGCTACAGTTACGAAGAGATTGCAGAAGTTCTCGGAGTCAACAAAACATCCATAGGTACGCTGGTAGCCCGGGCCCGCCGTAAATTTAAAGAATATTTCAAAGAGGAGGTGTGAGCCGTGTGCTATGATGATGGGATACTGCAGGCGTATCTGGACGGGGAACTCGACGAAAGTGAAAAGGAAATGGTAAAAACCCACCTGGATACTTGTGCAAAGTGCAAAAATGCGCTGGATGAGTTGAAGGATTTAGATGAATTTGCGAAAGAAAAGCTGGCGATAGATTTCAATCCCTCGATGGAATTTCTGAAAAAGCGGTACAAATACTTTATGATTAGGAAGGGAGCGGAAAATATGATTAAAAAGTATGGGAAGGCCGTCGCAGCTTTTGCAGGAGTGCTGCTCGTATTTTCGGCCGTGCTGGTTTCTCCTGTAAGGGATGCGATGGCGGACTTTCTTGGCGTATTCAGGATGTCCAGGATCGAGGCGGTAAAAATCACGCCGGGAGACATAGAGAAGATAAGGCAAAGGCTGAACGAAGGCGGCATAAAAGAGATAGACCTGGAGCAATTCGGAAAGTTCAGGTCCATCGGAGGCGGCTTTGAAGAGATAAAGCCCGAAGAAGTTGAATCGGCTGCGGAAAAAGTGGACTTCGATTTTAGGCCATTTGGCGAACTAGACGGATATAAGCTTGCCTTCGTCGGGGTGGAAAAACCCCAAAAGATTGAAATTACGCCCGACGTGGAGGGCATAAACAGGCTTATTATGGCCTTTGGTGGGGAAAAGACTCTTCCAGAAGAAATGGATGGAAAGACTTTCGTGATAAGGACAACCGGAACGGTGAGGCAGACTTTTGTAAGTGAGGAGGAAAGGGCGAATTTTAAATCCTTCGCCATAACCCAGGTGGGAGCTCCCGAAATCCAGGTTCCCGAGGGCGTGGATTTAAACGCCGTAAGGGAAGCGATGCTAGAGCTTCCGCTTTTGCCGGAAAACATAAGGCAGCAGCTTTCCGGAATCGAAAACTGGCAGGCCACCATACCCATCCCCGTCGATGCGGAGCATTCCAAAGTCGAAGATATAACAGTAAAAGGAAAGCCGGCCCTCCTGGTGAAAAATAGATGGGGGGATAACACCTTTAATTACGCAATATTATGGACGGACAATCAGACGATATTTGCCCTCGATGGAAGCCTCCCGCTGGAAGAAATGCTTAAAATAGCCGAATCTTTGAGGTGAAGACATGGTAATAGAAACTTTCAACCTTACAAAACAGTACGACGGAAAGGGCGGATGCGTCGACATTAATCTCAGTGTGAAAGAGGGCGAGGTCTTCGGGTTTTTAGGCCCCAACGGTGCCGGTAAAAGTACTCTCGTAAAAACTCTGGTGGGGCTCTTGCGCCCCACCGGCGGGAGTGCCCGCGTGCTTGGAAGGCCCCTGGGGGACATCAGGGCAATGGGCAAAATCGGATACCTGCCGGAAAATTTCAGGTACCACGACTGGATGACAGGATTAGAAGTCATGCGCTTCCATGCGGAGCTTTACAAAATACCAAGGCCTGCCGAAAGGATTTCGGAGCTTTTGGAACTTGTTGGACTTTCCGGGCATGAGAAAAAGAAGGTGGCAGGCTACAGCAAGGGGATGCAGCAGAGGCTCGGACTGGCAGTGGCCCTTTTGGCCGACCCGGCGTTGGTTTTCTTAGATGAGCCCACTTCGGCTTTAGACCCCGTCGGCAGGATAGAAGTGCGCGAGATAATAAGGGACCTGAAAAAGAAAGGCAAAACCGTCTTCCTAAACAGCCATCTTCTGAGCGAAGTGGAAATGGTCTGCGACCGGGTAGCGGTAATCAACAGGGGCAGAATAATAGCCTGCGGGGACCTTAAAGATTTACTCTTTGAAAATTCCGCGTTGACGGTGAAAATAGGAAGTCCCGCCGAGGGCCTAATAGAAGAGTTGAAAAAGATTGCACTACAAGTCAAGCTCCAGGAGGATATACTCACGATAAAAGTGGCCAAAAGGGATGACATACCCCTGATAGCAAAGGTCATAGTGCAGTCAGAGACCCCCCTTTACGAATTAAAAATGGAAGGCGTTTCTTTGGAGGAGCTTTTTGTAAATCTGGTGAGGGGAGGGAAAGCTATTGATAACGGTGATAAAGTACACCTTTAAGGAGATGTTCCATAAAAAGGCTTTGTTTTTCGTGCTGCTTTTGACGCTTACGTATTTGACCCTCTATGGTTTCGGGATTAAAGAAGCTTACGAGGCACTGCCTAGAGTTAACACCTTGGCACTTCCGATTTTTTCCGAATTTATTACTGTAGGGCTTTACTTTGCCTCCCTTATAGTTGCTTTTCTGGTGGTAATTTCCTCGGCGGGGGCTCTTTCGGCGGACGTAGAAAGCGGCGTGATGCAGGCGGTTTTGGTAAAACCGATAAAACGCTATGAAGTGGTGCTGGGGAAATTTTTCGGCATAGGGCTTATGGTTTCCCTTTACTCCCTCTTTTTATTTTTTGGCATTATTTTTTTGAACAAGGCTCTAGGGGCAAGAGTGGTTTTTAGTTTTTCTCAGGTTTTTAACGGTGCCCTTTTATTTTTGTGGATGCCCCTAATACTCCTTTCGGTATGTCTTTGGGGCAGCGCCCGCATGTCGACGCTCGGCGCGGGCATCATGGCGGTGATGCTTTACGGCTTTGCGCTCATCGGAGGATGGGTGGAACAGATAGGCTATTTGATATCTTTGGGAGGCCGCAGCGCTACTGGGCTCATAAACGCGGGGATAATTGCAAGCCTTTTGATGCCCACCGATGCCATTTACAGGAAAATGAATTCCGTGTTGTTTTCTTCAAACGGCATTTACTTTTTGCGAAATAACCTTTTAGGAGGCGGTGCCGAACCGAGTCTTTTAATGCTTTTTTATGCGGCGACTTACATGGTCTTTATGCTCTATATGGCCGCAAGAAGCTTTGCGCTGAGGGACATATAAAAATTTGTGTTAACTGTGAGTGTATTGATGGATGTCTTAAATGACATCCATTTTTTCTTTTTTTGGTCAAAATTGTTTAATCTAAGTCATAGAAATAGTTAAAGGGGGTGGACCTGTGAGGTGCAGGTACTTGCTTTTAATTATTCTTTTGGTTATTGCAGCATGGGTTGCGGTGTCCAGTTTCAACAATGTAGTAATAGAGCAGCTAAATGACACAGGTCTTGTGCGGATAAGGGTTAACTTTTATATCCCGGTAATAGAACGGGATGCGGCAGATAAAATCCGCCTTGAGTCTGAAAGGCCGGGGATGGATTTTGTAAAAACCCTTCGCTGGTTGGACGATAAGACTTTGGAAATCTACGCTCTTGAAAAGGGCCTCCCTAAAGGTTTAAAAACAATACTTCGCATAAAACCTTTAAAAACCGCGGTGCCGGGTCTTTTAAAGGGCGTGAGGGTCTATTACAGAGTGAAAATACGGCCTTTTCCGGTTGAGGTTTCATCGCCTGTTGCAAGCTCGGGGCCCGTGGTTTTGAGCTTTAGCACTCCGGTAAAGGAAGAGGAAATTTCAAAATACTTACGAGCCGACTTCGATTTTGATTTAAGACCCTCCTACATTCTCACGGCGACGGGCAAATTGTTCAAGGACGAAAGCCGTTGGCTTCTCGTCCCTCGCGAGCCGCTATGGCCCGGGGATAAATACTTTGTAAAATTTGAAAGCGGCGAAAGCATCTTTTCGGGTTATTCCAGGTGGTTTGAGGTTGCCCCAGTTCCAAAGGTGATATCTACCTATCCCGAAAACGGTAGGGCAGATGTTATGCCCTACACAGTTTTAAAGGTCGACTTTGACCAGGAAATGCGGGAAGTTTTAATTAAGGTGAGCCGGATGAGCGGGGATGTTATTTGCCGCGGGAAAACAGCCGAATTTAAGCCCCATTCGGTTTTTCTCCCGGGAGAAACTTACGAGGCTTTGGTGGAGGGTACATCGGTGTACGGACAAAAATCGGCGCCCTACCGTTTCAAATTTACCGCAAAGTCCATCGGGGACAGTCTGTGGGTGGAAGTTAGCTTAAAACCCCTGCAGAAAGTGGTGGTATACAGGGGCAAGAAAATCGTAAAGACCATGCTGGCATCCGGAGGAAGGCCCGGGTCCGACACCGAAACGCCTCTGGGGTATTTTACTGTAAAGGACAGGGGAGTGTGGTTTTTTTCGGAAAGGTTCGGGCAGGGGGCTTTTTACTGGGTCAGGATAAAGGATAATTACCTTTTTCATTCTATGCCCAGGGACAAAGACCGGAACGTCATAAAGGAGGAATATGAAAAACTCGGCATACCCGCAAGCCACGGCTGCGTGAGGCTCAAAGATGAAGACGCCAAGTGGTTTTACGAAAACATCCCGGAAGGAACTATGGTCGTAATCCACGATTGAAGAAGGGGGATTCAAGTGAACTGGATTTTTGCTTTTTTGATACTGGGAGGGATTTTAGCTGCCGCTTGGAACGGAAAGCTGGATTCAATAACTCCCGCTGCACTGGAAGCTGCAAAAACCGCCATTGAGAGGGCTATAAGTCTAGTGGGAGTCGTGGGTTTTTGGCTTGGGATAGCAAAAGTGGCGGAAGAATCAGGGCTTATTGATAGTATCAGCAGGTTTATCGCGCCTTTATTCAGGTGGCTTTTCCCCTCCATACCCAAAGGTCACCCGGCCATGGGGAGCATATTGATGAACTTGAGCGCCAACATGCTGGGGTTCGGCAACGCGGCGACACCCTTCGGACTTAAAGCTATGAAAGAACTGCAAACCCTAAATCCCAATCCCGATACCGCAACGGAGGCCATGTGTACCTTCCTTGCCATAAATACATCCAGCGTGACGCTGGTACCTGCGACGATAATAGCTCTAAGGGCTGCGGCAGGTTCTAAAAATCCATCGGAAGTGCTGGGAGCCATTCTCTTTGCAACCACCTGTTCTACTATGGTTGCAGTTATTGCCGACTGCGCTTTCAGGCTCCTTTACCGGAAAATCGAAAGGAGGTAATGGAATTTGGCGGAGCAAATTTCAATTTCTTCCTGGATAATTCCCGTCGTGATGGCGGCGGTCTTTTTACACGGTTTGATAAATAACGTCAGGGTATTTGAAGCGTTTACACGAGGAGCCCAGGAAGGTTTGCAGCTTGCCGTAAAGCTTGTTCCATATCTTTTGGGGATTTACGTTGCCGTCAGCATCTTCAGGGAGTCGGGAGCTGTAGATTTAATGGTGCAAGTTTTGAATCCTGTCATTCGACTTTTGGAGATTCCGGCTGAAGCCCTCTTCTTGTCTGTAGTGAGAACCCTGTCGGGACCGGCGGCACTCAGCATGATGATAGAAATTTTTGACACCCACGGTCCAGATTCGTACATGGGAAGGCTGGCCTCTACGCTGATGGGTTCTACCGATACCACCTTTTACATAATCGCTATCTATTTTGGTTCGGTAGGCATAAAAAAGACGAGGTATGCTATCCCGGTTGGTATTATAGCGGATTTTGCGGGCCTGCTGGCGTCAGCGCATATAGCAAAACTATTGTTTAAGTAAAGGATGACATAACCTTAAAGATGTCTGAATAAATTTAAAAAGGATTCATAGCTTGGAGGGGAAAAAATGACGGCATTGTGGAACAAAGATCTAAAAAGAGGTTTGTCAAGCAGAGAGATACCTTTAAAGAAAAAACTCTTCGGAGAAAACGTGATCCATGAAAGTCGGAAAAAATCACCCGCAATCCTTTTCATCAACCAGTTTAAGAGCACCATCACCCTGGTACTTTTAGGGGCAACAATAATATCGTATTTTTTGGGTGAGATGGCCGATGCTGCGGCCATCACAGCAATTATCGTATTAAACGGTTTTATGGGGTTCATACAGGAATACCGCACTGAAAGAGCTCTAGAGGCTTTGAAAGAAATGGCGGCTCCCGTAGCCCGGGTAGTGCGCGATGGGAAGATACAGGTAATCCCGGCTAAAGAAGTAGTGCCGGGCGATGTGGTGATATTGGAGACCGGCGATAAAGTACCGGCCGACGGGGAACTTTTTGAAGTTGAAAATCTCAAAGTTGACGAATCCATGCTTACGGGAGAATCAGTACCGGTTGAAAAAAGCGCAGAAATCAGTGAACTGGAAACGTTGAAAATCCACCGTTCAAATTTGGTATTCATGGGGACCATGGTGGTAAGCGGCAGGGGTAAGATGGTGGTAACGCAAACAGGAATGAATACAGAAATGGGCAAAATTGCCGGAATGGTGGAGGGCGTCGGGGAAGAGCAAACCCCACTTCAAAGGCGGCTTGATGACTTGGGCAAGCAACTCCTCGTCCTTTGCCTTTTTATATGCTTTATGGTCGCGATGTTGGGGGTTCTAAGGGGCGAGCAGATTTACCAGATGTTCCTTTTTGGAGTAAGCCTTGCCGTAGCAGCAATACCCGAAGGATTGCCTGCCGTGGTCACGATGGTGCTCGCCATGGGAGTTCAGCGGATGGTGAAAAAGAATGTGATGGTGAGAAAACTTACGGCCGTAGAAACCCTGGGGTGTGCTACAGTTATTTGCAGCGATAAAACCGGCACCCTTACGGAAAACAGGATGACCGTGAGGAAAATCTATGTGGATGGCGAAACGGTGACGATAACAGGAAGCGGCTACAGTATGGAAGGGGACTTAATAACAAACGATGGCCGGCTGCTTAAAAAGACTTCTCCTTCAATGGAAAAACTGCTCAGGATTTCAGTTTCATGCAATAACGCTGAACTTGGTGAGCAAAAGTCCGGAATTTTTGGCTTTGGAAGGCCAAAGGAGATGGTGCCCGCCGGAGACCCTACGGAAGTTGCCCTTTTGGTTGCGGCTGCAAAGGCAGGAATACTTAAAAATGACGTTGAAAGGACTTACAAAAGGATAAGAGAAATTCCTTTCGATTCGGAACGAAAGCGAATGTCTGTGGTGGTGAAAAACCAAAAGGGGGAGCTATTCCTGTTCACAAAAGGAGCTCCGGACGTAATTTTGGAACTTTGCGATGATATAGAAGAAAATGGAAATATTAAAAAGATGACTTTATCAGAAAAGAGAAAAATATCCCAGATAAACGAGGATATGGGAAGGGAAGCCTTGAGGGTCCTGGCGTTTGCTTACAAGAAATTAACCAGCACTCGGGACTTAAACGAAAATATCGAGACAGGTTTGATTTTTCTAGGCTTGGTGGGAATGATTGATCCTCCGCGACCTGAAGCGGCTTCAGCAGTCGAAAGATGCTTTGCCGCGGGGATAAAGCCTGTAATGATAACGGGTGATCACCGGGCTACCGCCTGGGCTGTGGCAAAAGATCTGAATATTATAAGCAAAGGTGGAAGAATAATAACTGGACAAGAGCTTGACGAAATGTCCGAATCCGAGTTTTTAAAATGTATAGATGATATTTCAGTGTACGCCCGAGTGACTCCCAAACACAAGTTGAGAATAGTTCGATCGCTAAAAAAGAAGGGCCACGTTGTTGCCATGACCGGTGATGGAGTGAACGACGCTCCTGCAGTAAAGGAAGCGGATATAGGTATTTCAATGGGCAAAACAGGCACCGATGTGACGAAGGAAGCTTCGGCGATGATATTGCTGGATGACAATTTTGCAAGTATCGTATCCGCCGTGGAAGAAGGACGCATCATTTACGACAATATCCGAAAATTCATACGTTACTTGCTCTCCTGCAATACCGGAGAAGTGCTGACGATGGTGTGGTCGTCGCTCCTGGGGATGCCGCTGCCGCTTTTGCCTATACAAGTACTGTGGATGAACCTTATAACTGACGGCCTGCCAGCCATTGCGTTGGGAGCGGACCCGCCCGACAGGGATGTGATGAACCGCAAACCCCGAAAAAGACAGGAAGGTATTTTTTCCGGCGGTATGGGACGGAAAATATTTTACAGGGGGTTTCTTATAAGCCTTGCTACCATGGCTTCCTACCTGATATCCTGGTATTTCGGCGGCTCCGGGATAGGCTTCTCAAGAACGGTGGCTTTTTCCACCCTAGTGATGTCCCAGCTCATATTTGCCTTTGAATGCAGGGAAGAAAACGCCACTTTATTGGGGAAAAATCCGTTCTCGAATCTTTTTCTCACAATGGCTGTAATAATTTCGGCGGCAATGCTTTTGGGAGTTGTCTACGTTCCGTCGCTTCAGGTTATCTTCCACACCGTGCCGCTTGATGGAAAAATGTGGCTTTTAATTTTGGCCCTCTCCGGCCTGGGTGCGGTCCTGTAAAAATATATTTTAAAATTGAGGAGGAATTTTAAAAGTTTTGTGGAAATTATAAAATAAAAGCGGCCGGGAGGTTTTAAAATGATTAAACATCTTGATTTTTCCATAAATCTTTACACGGAGGGGGAAAAGTTCTTCGATGTGTTAAAAGCCATCATAAGGGATTCAAAAAAATCCAACTGGCCTCACGAAAGGGAGAGAGCTTGTTATGCCGAAGATTTATTTAAAAGAGCTCTTGAAACTTTTGATGAGGCCATTCATTTTGCCGAAAACAGGGTCCAGGAAGGACTTTGCATCGAGCACGACCTGAAGTTAATAGGGGAATTGAAAGCTAAGAGGGATTACTGGAAAAAGAAACTGGAAGAGCTGTCCGAACTTGCAAAATGTTAGGTCGAAGGGGTGATAAAGTGAAGCTTGTTATGGGAGACATAACGAAGGCCGAGGCCGGTGTTATAGTAAATGCGGCAAACGGCATCGGACCTATGGGCGGTGGCGTAGCCCTGGCAATAAAGAAAGCCGGCGGGAAAGTGATTGAAGACGAAGCCATAAGGGTCTGCAGCCAGCTCGACCCCCGGCCGGGAGACGTTTACGTTACCACCGCCGGCGGATTGAAAGCCAAGTACATCTTTCATGCAGTAACCATGAAGAGGCCGGCGGAGCCGTCCAGCGTAGAGATAGTAAGGAAATGCCTTCAGTCGCTCCTCGAGAAAGCCCGGGAAATGAAAGTTAAATCCATGGTTCTGCCGGCGCTGGCTACAGGCGTCGGAGGCGTCCCCAAAAAGGATGTGGCAAGAGTTTATAAGGAAGTTCTCGGTGATGTAAAGGATATAGACATTACGGTGATGGACGTGAGCGGTGAGTTCATAAAATACCTGGAAGAGGAATTGAAAAAAGCCCCTTGAAGGGGGCTTTTTTAATTGATTCATAAATATCGACCGTTGCAATTGAAGATACTAAGATTGAAGACAAAAAAAGGGGAGGAAAGTGTGAATGGGAAGTGTTCGGAAAAAAAGGGAAGAATCGAAAGGAAAGCTGGTGCTGCCGTTGGATAGAAGGAGGTTTAAAGGCGAGCTTTTCGATGACGAAAGACCGGAAAAATACGAGCTTTCCCGGGAATTCGAAATTGAAAACCCTATGAAGACGCCTCCTAACAATTTGACCGTAAAAAACCCGGAGAAAAAGGAAAAAGAATAAGCGGTGGTGTTCATGCTAAACTCTATAAAGGAAACGCGGGCGGTAAAAGACGGGCTTTGCCACATCATCCTCGAAATTCCGGAGGATGTGTATCTGAGTATATATGATAATTTGAACGATAAAGACGCCTACGACGTGTTAAAGCAGTACCTCAATTACCACCAGGATGATGGAATCCCTGGCGACGTCAGAATACAGCACAACAAAAACGCGCACACGGTGAATATTTACGCCAATCTCCACTACTTAGGCAACGAAAAATCAAAGCCTAAGTATTATGTGGACGATGCAATGGGCGAACAGTAATAAAATTTAAACTGGGAGGGTATTATTATGGCAAAGGTGACTTTCAAAGCCAAAACTGAGTGGAAGGGAGGTATGGTAGCCGAAGGGACCGCAAGGGGATTCAAAGTCACCGTTGACGAACCCAAAGGGCTAGGTGGGACCGACACCGCCATGAATCCTGTGGAAATGCTGCTTTGCTCTTTGGGAGGTTGCATGGCGATAGTAGCCAGCGCATTTGCTCCTATGTGCGGCGTGGAGCTAAAAGGATTTTCCGTGGACCTTGAAGGGGACCTCGACCCAGATGGTTTCCTTGGGAAAAACCCGAATGTAAGGAAAGGTTTTTCCGAGATACGTTATAAAATGCACATAGTTTCCGATTCCCCAGAGGAAAACGTAAAAAAACTTTATGAACTCGTACAGGAAAGATGTCCCGTGAAGGACACTTTAAAGGGTGTACCAGTAACCGGCGATATGGTTATCGAAAAATAAGATTCAAAATCAGGAGCCTGCCGGATTAAACTCCGGCAGGCTTTTTGACATTGACACAAATGAGCAGGTAAATTAAACTATAAGTAGCTTAAAATGGTTTTGTAAAAGGTGGATTTAAACTATGATGAGAGACGGTTCTTTAAATGAACTTTTGTTGATATTTCTTTCGAAAAAGGGCAGTTATGTTTCCGGTGAGGAAATAAGCGAAAAATTCGGTGTCAGCCGCACCGCAGTATGGAAGCAGGTAAACCATTTAAGAAAGCTCGGATATGAAATAGATTCGGTGCCGAGGGTGGGATATTGCCTGAAGAGGTCGCCGGATTTGCTTTTGCCGGAGGAAATTATACAAAATAGCCGCCTCGAATTCCTGGCCCGCAAAATTTACCATTACCCTTCGATAGGTTCTACCAACGATGAAGCAAAAAAGTTAGCTCAGAATGGCGCACCCCACGGGACGCTGGTGATTGCGGAAGAGCAAACGGGAGGAAAAGGGAGATTGGGAAGGAGATGGGTATCACCGCCCCGGAAAGGAATATGGTTGTCGATAATTCTAAGGCCTTCCCTGGAGCCTTATCAAGCCCCGAGGATTACCATGACCTGTGCGGTCGCGGCGGCAAAGGCGATAAGAAAAGTCACCGGAATAGATTGCCGGATAAAATGGCCGAACGACCTTCTGGTGAAGGGCAAGAAAGTGGCTGGGATTTTGACGGAAATGAGCGCCGACATGGACAGTATCAATTTTGTGGTAACTGGAATAGGAATCAATGTGAATAACACGAATTTTCCGAAAGAAATTATAGAGACGGCTACGTCCTTGAAGCTTGCCTCCGGAAAGAATGTGGACCGATTGAAAATTTTAACCGAATTTCTTTCGCAATTTGAGGTAGTCTACAGATGCCTAGAGGACGGCGAATTTGGAAAGGTACTGGAGGAATGGAGGCAGCTTTCCTGCAACCTTGGTAAGCGAGTTAGGATAATCGGCAGGAATTACGAACTAGAAGGATTGGCCTTGGATGTGGACGGTAATGGCGCGTTGTTGGTTAAAACCAATGAGGGCACGGTGGAAAGGGTTTTGAGCGGCGATGTGTCGCTCAGGGAATAAATAGAGGTTTTCGGGCTCACAATAATAATGGAGGTGCATTTGGGTGGACGAACGGCAGAAGCAGATAGAGGAAATATTGGACTTTGTGACCCACCATAAAAATTCCCTGGCAAGCATCAATATATGCGCTCGCCTATTGGGAGACAAATTTATCCAGGTTGATGACGAGGTTATTCAGGAGTTAAAGGTAAAGCTTCCGCGAGCTGACAGCGAAGAACTCGAATCTTTTTATTATATGATAAAATAAATAAGAGACTCTAAAAAGCTTTCCTTTCAGTAAGGAAGGCTTTTTTATCTTTGTGCAGGAACTTTAAAAACGGCGGTAGAATATAAATTAACTGATGTATTTTACAACCATAAAATTAAGGGGGACTTTTTATGATAAAAATTATTTTAAACGGGGCACGGGGGAAAATGGGAAAAACCATAGCGGAATTAGTAAAATCCCAGGAAGACGTGGAAATAATTGCGGGTGTCGACGTTGTCGGGGAAAGGGGTGATTTTCCCATTTACGACAGCATATTCAAAATAGATGAAAAAGCCGACGTAATAGTGGATTTTTCCAATCCCCAGGCCTTTGACAATTTATTGAGTTATGCACTGGCGCGCCGCATTCCGCTGGTGATGGGGACCACAGGCTTAGTAGAAAGTCATAGGCTAAAGCTTCAGGATGCTGCTAAGACAATACCGGTATTTTATTCGCAAAATATGTCGCTGGGGGTATTTCTCATGGTAATGCTTTCTCAAAAGCTGGCCAGGGTCTTATCCGATTTCGACGTGGAGATAGTTGAAAGACATCACAATCAAAAGATAGACGCTCCCAGCGGAACGGCCATTATGCTGGCTGAGGCCATACAGGAAGTTAGAAGTGGGGCTGAATTCGTCTACAGCAGGGTAGACAAGAGGAAAAAGAGGGATAAAAACGAAATAGGCATTCATTCCATCAGGGCCGGAAACCTGGTGGGAGAACACCGAGTGATTTTTGGGGGCGAGGATGAAACTATCGAAATTAGTCATCTGGTAACTTCAAGAAAAGTTTTGGCAGCCGGTGCGCTTAAGGCCGCCAAGTTTATAGTGGAAAAGGCGCCAGGGTACTATACGATGAAGGACCTCGTGGACAGTCTGAGCTGCTAACTTATCCTTCTTCCGCAATAAGGACAAAAATTGAATGAGGGGTCGACGTAACTTCCACATTCCGGACAGTAGCTTCCGTGGCCGAATACTTTGTGGAGCCTTGAAACATCAAGGTCGGCCCCTCTTTTTAGTTCTTCGGCGTATTCCTTATTCACCGAAAAAATTGCTGGACAGCACCGGAATTTCACAAAGTACCTCCTGTTCCACTGGAAAATGGGAATAAAGAAAAAGTGGAAATAAGTGAACACTTCTATTAGTTCGGCCCGTGAAAGCCTGCCGCAAGACGGACATACCGTTGCGTCGAAATCTCTTACGTGTTTTTCCTTATCCTGAATTCCGAAAATACCGAAAAAAAACATCGCACTCCTCCCCACTCTAAAAGTAAGAAAAAATGCTACAGAATCTATTATAATAGAAAAAGATGGCGCTATCCAGACCGAAAGTTTTTCACTAGTTTTATTTATCACCAAGCCCGCAGCTTTTTGCCGAGGCTATAGGCGTATTTGCCTTTTACGAAGACCTCCCACCGGTATACGGAGATAAATACCCCGGTTTCACGGTTCCCCGCAATTTGCGGAAAGCTGTCGCCTCGTGGGGCTATGACTGTACCTGAAACTGCAAGTGAAAGTTTTTCTGAAAAACGACCAGCTAAGTTGCAGCCGAAAAGCATCCAGCGGGGATTTGGGGAAAATTTTATCTTACCTTTTTTGATTAGTTCCTCAAGATCGATTACGTAAGCGGCCATGGCAGTATCTTTGGGTCCTGGTTCGTCATAAAAGCCACTCCAGTTGGTCATTATTATTCCCCGCGGATAGGAATGGGCGAACACTTTTATAAGACTGATGGCTCCAAAGGTCGCGGAGACGCCGGAAAGCATTGCCAAAAATTCCTTACCGTTCTTCGGCTTTATAACAAGATGGCCCGTTTTGTGGGCGCGGTAGTCAAAAGCTTCTTCGTCCCCATATCCGTGGGCTGAAACAGCGACGGTAGTTCCTGGTCCCATTTTACCGCCTCCGAAAAAGTTGTTTTTTTATATTCTATTCAGTCAATCTATTGATGGGATACGCGAAACGCTTTGCCTTTGTATTTACAATCATTTCGTTGTATGTTACCATAATAGTAAGTAAAGATAGAAGTGGAAATAAACTGAAACAGAGTACACCCTGAGTGCATCCGTTTGAAAATGAACACAATTTTATAAAAAATAGTCAATAGCAATTGTGTAGGAGAGTTTAGAAATGAAAGTAAAAGAAATTTTAGAAAAGGCATATCATGAAAGAAATCTCGTAAAGGATGAGATAAAACTTTTGCTGATGGCAGAAGGCGAGGATAGAGATCTTCTTTTAGAAACGGCAGATAGGGTAAGGAAGGAGCGTGTTGGGGACGAGGTTTTTTTGAGAGGACTTATAGAATTTTCGAGTTATTGCAAAAACGATTGTTTTTACTGTGGACTGAGGCGAAGCAACCAGAATGCTCAGAGGTACAGAATGCAGGAAGATGAAATAGTAGAAGTTGCAAAAAGAGCATACCAAATGGGGTATCACACTGTGGTGCTGCAGTCTGGCGAGGACATGTATTACACAAAAGACATGTTGTGCTCAATAATTAAAAAGATAAAAATGGTAGCTGACGTTGCTATAACACTTTCGATTGGTGAAAGGTCGTACGATGAGTACAAGGCGTTTAAAGATGCAGGGGCGGACAGGTTTTTGATGAGGTTTGAAACTTCAAATAAAAAGCTATATAGAAAGTATCATCCGGGCATGAGCTTTGAAAAAAGGATAGACTGCCTTAAATGGATAAAAAGCCTTGGATTTGAACTTGGGACGGGTTTCTTGATAGGCCTTCCAGAACAGACGTTGGACGACTTGGTCCAGGACATAATTCTAGTAAAGGAATTGGATGCAGATATGATAGGTATTGGGCCTTTCATTCCTCATCCACAAACTCCATTAAAAGATGCAAAAGAGGGTTCAGTTGATTTGACACTCAAGAGCATTGCTATTTTGAGGCTTTTGATTCCGGATTCTAATATACCGGCGACAACTGCACTTGGTACCTTGGACCCCTATGGGAGACAAAAAGGGCTAAAAAGTGGTGCGAATATTGTAATGCCAAACGTCAACAGCCTTGAGTACAAACTCAAGTATGAGCTGTATCCGGGCAAGATTTGCATAAATGAGGATGCGACAAAGTGCAGAGGTTGCATTGAGTCAATCATTGTTTCGCTGGGAAGAAAAGTGGGGCAAGGGAAGGGGCAGAGCAGGCACTATAAAAAGGATTCTGCTATGATTTAAGCCTTATATTTCTATTTCTTGAAAAAGGTCTGGAATGCTTATTTTACGTTTGGATATTTTTTCTAATTCCCTTTTAAAATTTTTGCAGTTTTCTGCTTCCCCGGGCGTTATATAATTATCTTGTGAGCACCATTTTTTACCCAATTTATCAATCCTTGAAGATCCGCATCTCTAGCATGACCTGTAACGATTTTTGCGGCACCGCAAAAGATGATTTTCATTATGTTGTTCCTCCGGAAATAATCTGTCGTCGTCTCAAATACCGCCTGCTGGGGTGGGACGAATTTGAAAGGCGGCAATAAAAAATACCCCAGCCGTCTAAACATTGGCTGTTTTGGACAGTTTAGATGACTAGCTATGGCAATCTATGTACCGCCCCTTTTTATTTGCCTTTTTATTTTTTGCATCGGGAATTGCTGCTGGAGAATACATAAGAACTTTATGGCCTTTTATAATCTTGCTTATATCCGGATTTAGTCTTTATTTTGTTGTAAGAGACTTACGGAAATCAGTTCTCCTTGGAATTATAATATTTGCTCTAGGGGCTTTATACCATATTTTCTACTCTGCCAGGATGGAAGGCACCATTGCAGACTATGCGGGAAGCTATAGGACCATAATAGGCACTGTGGTAACGCCGCCGGAAGTAGAAGATACAAAAGTAACTTATGAAGTAAGGACGTTACATGTTTTGCAAGACGAAAGATACGTTAAAGCTCCAGGCAAAATTAGAGTTACAATTCCTCGTAAAGATTCAATAAAGCTGCTGAATTACGGCGATGTGGCGGAATTTTCCGGGAACCTCAGGCTGCCCCGAAATTACGATAATCCCGGCGGGTTCAACTACATGGCATACCTTTCGCAAAAAGGCATAACAGCGACCATGTTTTCCCGGGAAATGAAGTATTTGGGCAAGGGTAACGTAAACCTGCTGGTAGAATCCGCATTAAATTTCAGGGAAAGGATACAAAACTTATATCGTCGGGTGCTTCCAAATAGGCTGGCATCCCTGCTTTCAGGGATAGTGCTGGGGCTTAAGGGGGATATTCCGGACGATGTTTTGGAAGCTTTCGGTAACGGAGGGGTCTTACATATTTTAACGGCTTCGGGATATAATGTCGGCATAATCTACGCTGGTGCGGGATGGATACTGAATTTTTTTAAGCTTTCCCGGACTGCAAGTTTTATTGCTGGCAGCTTAGCAGTCCTTTTTTATTCGCTGATGGCAGGAATGGCGCCACCGGTTTTGAGGGCTGCCATAATGCTGGAAGTAGTGATGCTTGGAAGGCTGATTGGAAGAAAAAGCGATCCGCTAAATAGCCTGAGCTTTGCAGGTTTTTTATTACTTTTGATAAACAGCTTTAATCTTTTCTCAGCCAGCTTTCAGCTTTCTTTTGCTGCTACTGCTGGTATAGTGCTATTTTTTAAGCCCGTACAGCGATTTTTTTATAAAGTTCCTGCCTTTTTCCGCGACTCCCTGGCGGTCCTAGTATCAGCACAATTGCTGCTTTTCCCATTCCTTATGTATTATTTTCACAAAATATCCCTGGCAGGTTTTTTACTGAACTTCATTATAGTGCCACTGGCCGGAGCAGCACTCATTGGGGGATTTTTAGGAGGCCTTGTAAATTTTATACCCTTCCTCGCTGTGCCGATTGTAAAAGTTACCGGAGTAATGATATTTTTGATAGATCGGATAACGACTTTTGCATCAAAGCTGCCTTATGCCGCTTTTTCGGTCCCTTCTTTGGGACCTCTTGCAGGTTTGGCCTATTTTACTGTGCTTTACGCAGTTTTTGCACCGGTGGAAGCTTTAAGGATTAAAAAAAGGTATAAATATGTTGCGGTAGGTCTCTGCTTGTTAATTGTATTGGCAAGTTTGATTTCGACAAGTTCAGGATTTGAAGTGACTTTTTTGGACGTCGGCCAGGGAGACTGCATTTTCATAAAAACGGAAGATGGCAAAACAATGCTTATTGACGGAGGAGGAATGCCCCTTTACTATAAGGGCAGTTTTGATATAGGGAAGGACGTGGTTTTGCCTTATCTTTATAATAAAGGGGTTCGAAAACTGGATGCGGTAGTTTTTACCCACTTTGATTCGGATCACGCAGGAGGATTAATATCTATAATTGAAGAAATGGATATAGAAGTTATAATTGTCGGCCATGCAGATGGTTCGGAGATTTACCAGAAGATGGTGGAGATCGCGAAGAGAAGGAAAATACCGATATTCATGGTTTCAAGGGGAGATGCTTTCCGAATAGGTGAAGCGGCGTTTTATGTTTTAAACCCGGCAAAGCGTCACCTTTTTGATGACGATAACGACAATTCGGTAGTTCTAAAAATGATGTATAAAGGACTGAGTTTTCTTTTTACTGGAGACTTGGGTTTTGAAGGAGAAAAGGATTTGATTGACGAGTGCGATATAAGATCAGACGTGCTAAAAATTGCTCACCATGGGAGTGCTACTTCAACTTCTGAAGAATTTTTAAAAAAAGTAGCCCCTAAAATTGCGGTAATTTCAGTCGGGGAAAATAATAGTTTCGGACATCCATCATCCAGAGTTTTGGAACTTTTAGAAGAAAATAAAATCAAAGTTTTTAGAACAGACGTTCACGGGGCAATAAGCTTTAAAATCAAGGGAAGTAGCGTTGAAATTTTTACAAGCAAAAAGCAGTTTAAAAGATATAAAGTGAGGAGATAGCATGGTGCAATACGGCATATTTGCGTGGTTCGGGTACGAAATCCCCATAGATATTCGGCTTCGACTCATATCTGAGGCAGGTTTTGATTGCGTAATGCTGTGGTGGGGCGATGAATTTTACGACATCGATGGAGAAAAGACAAAGCATCCGGATATAGCACGTAAGTATGGACTTGAAATAGCCAATGCCCATGCACCTTACCAATATGCCAATTATCTTTGGGACGATGGAATAAACGGAGAAGCTTATGAAAATGTGCTTTTAGATTGCATAAGGACTTGTGCTCTTTGCGAGATACCCATTCTAGTCATTCATCCTTCGGAAGGACATTTACCACAATTTCCTGCAGGAAACACCGGAATTCAAAGACTCTTAAGGCTTTTGGACGAAGCTTCCCGGCTTGGGATAAGACTCGCGCTTGAAAATGTGGAAAGGCCCGATTACCTTGAATACGTTTTTTGCAATATATACTCAGAGTATCTTGGATTTTGTTATGACAGCGGTCATGATTTTTTAGTATCCGGTGGGTTTTCAATGCTTAAAAAGTACGCCGGCCGGCTTTTGGCGCTACACCTCCACGATAATGAGGGGAAGGAAGACCAGCACCTGGTGCCGGGTGAAGGCAGAATCAATTGGGAAGACTTAAGACTTGGTCTGAATATGGCAGGTTTCAGCGGACCGCTTACGCTGGAATGTTTTGCGCCGTGGGATGGCGATATAGAAAAAATACGCCGAGAATCTCCAGAAGAGTACCTTGGTCGTGCTCTTAAAGCGGCAAAAAAGTTTTTTGAGCGCTCAAGCGTTCACTCAATAGAGAGTACAGGCTTTTAAACCGTATAGAAAGATGCTAAAATATATTGCGAAATTATTTCTCAAAAAAAGAGGAATCAGGGATGGGCGAACTTTACTTGTTTTACGGTCAGGAAAAATTACTCATTATGGAAGCTATCGAAAAGATAAAAAATAAATATGTTCCTGAAGCGTATGAGGCGATGGATTTTCAAAGGCTTGATGGGGAAGAAATCACTTACGATGAGATTATAAATATATCGAGGGTAGTGCCGATGCTTTCCGAAAAGAGGGTTGTGGCGGTTTTGAATGCCGTATTTCTCGAAGAAGGAAGAAAAATTACTTCAAAGAGTGAAAGTTCGGAAAACCGCTTTATAGAATTTCTAGAAAATATTCCCCCATACCTGTGCCTTATTTTTTCTGCCGAAAAAGTCGACCGGAGGAAAAAAATAGTCAAGGTCATTCAGCAAAAAGGATTTGTTAAGGAATTTGCTCCTTTGAGTTTTAAAGATAAGGTTCGCTGGATTGAGTCCCGTTCTTTAAAGTACGGAAAACCCATGGAACCTTCTGCTGCTTTTTTCATGGCGCAGTTTACCTTTGACCTTTACCACGTAGATGAGGAAATAAAAAAGGCTGCTGCCTACGTCCTTGAAAAAAGCAAGATCGACAAAAAGGACCTGGAACTTATTATGTCCGGGTCTACGGAGGCAAATATTTTCGGGTTAATAGATTCAATAGCGGAGGGAAAAGTTTCCCATGCTGTTAATATCTTAAACGACCTCATGTATGCAGGAGAAAAATCGGTGGTCATACTCTACATGATATCAAAGTACTTTATGAACCTTTTTGCAGTAAAAGTAAATGAAGGGAAGACCTTTAACGAGCTGCAGAAAGATTTAAATCTCCATCCTTACGCCTTAAAAAAGATGATATTGCAGGCAAAAAATTTTAAGGTTCAGCAGATTAAGGAAATATTGTCGCTTTGCCAAAAGTTCGATCTGGATCTGAAAAGAGGCCGAATAGAAGAAAAAAGGGGACTTGAGGAATTGATTTTGAGAATATCAAGGGTGGTGAAAAAATAATTTTTAAATAAAAACGCGTAAGGCCTAAGCTTACGCGTTTAATTAAACAGCAATGCTGAGCTGTTTTAGCTTTTTGTATAACCTGGATTTTTTACGGGCTGCCGAATTTTTATGGATAACGCCTTTTGCTGCTGCTTTGTCAAGAGCTTTTACGGCACCTATGAGGGCGGTCTTAATATTTTCGACATTTTGGGATTGCAGAGCTTCATTGAATTTTTTAATGGCTGCCTTTACTTTGGCTTTGACGAGTCTATTGCGGAGCGTCCTCTTTTTAGCCTGGCGCAGTTTCTTTTTTGCAGATGCTGTATTTGGCACGCTTCTCACCCCCTTAAAAACACTAAACCTATTTTATCATTTCGTCCATTAAAATGCAACTGTATATTATGAAAATCTGGAGGAATGCTATAAAAGAGCAATCTAAAAAATATGGAGGGGAAAGACATGGTAGGAATGATAATCAGGTTTATCGTGTCGGCTTTAGTTTTGATGCTGGTTAGTTTTTTGATACCGGGATTTCAGGTAGCAGGTTTTACAGGAGCCTTGATCGCGGCCATTGTTATAGCCATACTGGGCTTTATCGTTGAAAGTTTGCTGGGAGAAAAGATTTCTCCTCAAAATCGAGGAATCGTAGGCTTTATAACAGCTGCTGTTGTTATTTACTTTGCCCAGTTTCTAGTGCCGGCGATGAGGGTCACGTGGTGGGGTGCGCTTTTAGCATCGCTTGTTATAGGGATAGTAGACGCCTTCGTGCCCACCGAACTGAGGTAGGGGGGATGGAATATAAACATAAGAACTGACCTGGCTATAGAAGCCCGGGAGATGACCGGAAAGGAGGAAATCCCGGGTGTCGTTGTAGAAACGGAAAAATCAAGGGATATTACAATAAGTAGAGTAAGAATAGAAAATGAAGAAGGAGAAAAGGCTTTAGGAAAACCTAAAGGTTATTACGTCACCCTAGAGGTGCCCCGGCTCAGGGAAAAAGATCCGGAATTGACTGAAGAAGTGAGCAAAAAATTGGCAGAAGAATTAAAGGTCATGATAAATTTGCCGGTGGATTCCATTGTACTTGTGATAGGCTTGGGCAACTGGAACGTCACTCCAGACTCGCTCGGACCCAAGGTGGTTGAAAAGTTGCTGGTTACCAAGCACTTGTTAGAGTTCATGCCGGAAAAATTTAATACAAAAAAAGGCATAAGGCCAGTTTGTGCCTTGGCTCCGGGAGTTCTGGGCATAACTGGGATAGAAACTGGAGAGATAATAAAAGGCGTGGTGGAAAGGATAAAACCGGACTTCGTTATAGTCATAGATGCTTTGGCTGCAAGAAGTATTGAAAGAATAAGTACGACCATTCAGATTTCCAATTCTGGCATCCAGCCGGGCTCAGGGGTAGGCAATAGGCGAATGGGGATCAGCAGGGAAAGCATAGGAGTGCCGGTTGTAGCTATAGGAGTTCCGACAGTAGTTGATGCAGCTACGGTGGCAAGCGATGCATTGGATATGATGATTTCAGAATTTGAGCGTCAGGCCAAGCCAGGTTCGGAATTTTACAAAATGTTGAAAACCCTTAATATAGGTGAAAAATACCAGTTGATAAGAGAGGTCCTCTATCCTTTTGTAGGCGAACTGGTGGTAACTCCAAAGGAAATAGATTCGCTCATTGAAAATACTTCTAGGACATTGTCTGGAGGTCTAAATCTTGCCCTACATCCTGGCATATCCTACGAAGAGGTCAGCACATTTTTGCAATGAGGTCAAAAAAACCTCATTTTTTTTATTTTAAGTGAATATGCTTAACCGGAGGGGATAAATTTGCTAAAAGTCAGGATAATAAAGATAAGGAAGATGATATTATGCGTAATTACCTTTTTTCTTTTGCTTGCTGCCACTTCCGGTTTTGCGTTTATCAAAAAATCTGTAACTGTTATAGGAAGCATGGAAAAAAGGAAAGGGTTAGAGATAGTAGATAACCTTGATTCTATGTTTTTCCAAAAAATATTTTTGTTGACAATTCCTGCTGCACGAGCCTCAATGCCACAACCGAAAGAGTTCTTTTTTGGTTTTAAAGAAGCTCTTTTTAAATTTCCCCAGTATAAAATGAATTTTGATGTATTTGAACCGAAAAACTATCTAGCTTTGCAGATACCTCTCATGGACGTTATGGAAATTGAACCAGCCACAACGCCGGGAATTGAACTACCGTCCGAAACAGTTGAAAATGAACATAACCCCCCCGAAGGCCCTCCACCTGCACCTCCAGAGGAAGAAGATATAGAAATTGAAAGGATAACACCGGCAGCCGGGAAACCCATCGTGCTGATTTACCACACTCACACTACCGAATCCTACATGCCGTCCACGGCGTATAATTATCAACCGCGGGATCAGGCGTTTCATACTAACGACCTCAGATTCACCGTGGTCCGGGTGGGCGAAGTGCTGTCCTCTGAGTTGAATAAACTGGGCGTAACGGTTTTGCACGACAAAACGGTGCATGACGTGCCAACGTACATGTATTCCTATTCAAATTCCCTGAAGACTTTGGAAAAGGTTTTGAAGGAGAATCCGTCCATCCAGGTGGTGCTAGATATTCACAGGGACGCGCCGGTTTCTGATCCGCAGAAGGCAAGAGAAATGACTACTGTAAAAATCGAGAATAAGTACTATTCTAGAATAATGTTTGTAGTGGGCACCGACAAGACTTTTCCCCATCCTCACTGGAAAGAGAATTATAAGTTTGCCCTTTTGCTACAAAAAAAATTGGAAGAACTTTATCCAGGTATAACAAGAGAAATTGATCTCAGGCAGGAACGATTTAACCAGCACGTTTCTAAAAAAGCCCTTTTGGTGGAAATAGGAAGTCACGGCAACACCATGGAAGAATCCATGGAATCGGCGCGGGTGCTGGCGAAAGCCTTGTCGGAGGTCCTTAAAGATTTGAACAAACCGTAGGGAGAATAAAAAAGCTCAGCCTGATAAAAATAATTGGTAAGAATACAACAAGGAGCCTGTAGATGCGATGGATATTTACATCGAAGACCTCATTGCCCTTTTTTTAATATTTACTGTGGTTCTTTGCCTTGGATTGCGTGCTGCCGAGCGGGGCATAAATTATATGATGGCCCTTGATGTGGGCCCTCAGACCTTTGATATGAAAGTATTGCCAGAGAGGCAGTATCATTTTATCATACTCGGCCGTAGGTATTCGTTAAAAATGACATGGGAACTGGGAGAATTCTACGCTGACAGAAAGAAAGCAAGCATGCGCATTGCAGGATTTGACATAAGTATCCCTACAATGGTACAGCTTTTTAGTCCTTTTAAAATCCCCCATTTTAGATTTTTTCTTGATAATTAAAATTGTAGTATGTATAATTATTTCTATCGGCAAATTTTTTGCAATTTTGAGGGGGAACCTCGATGAAAATACCGCAGGAAAGGATTAGGAATTTTTGCATAATTGCACATATAGATCACGGGAAATCCACCCTAGCAGACAGGTTACTCGAATATACTGGGACAATTCCGGAAAGAGAAATAAAAGAGCAAGTGCTTGATATGATGGATTTGGAAAGGGAACGCGGCATCACCATAAAGGCCAAGGCGGTAAGGATGGTATACAGGGCCGAAGACGAATATGAATATCTTTTGAACCTTATAGATACCCCTGGACACGTGGATTTCAATTACGAAGTTTCAAGGAGCCTTGCCGCCTGCGAAGGGGCGCTGCTCGTCATTGATGCTTCCCAAGGTATAGAGGCGCAGACTTTGGCCAACACGTATCTTGCACTCGAACATGACCTGGAGATAGTTCCAGTTATAAACAAAATTGATCTACCTAGTGCCGAGCCGGAAAGGGTAAGGCGGGAAATTGAAGAGGTAATCGGCCTTCCTGCCGACGATGCCCTGCTTATTTCGGCAAAAGAAGGGATTGGAATCAAAGAGGTGCTCGAGGCAATTGTAAAGAAAATACCGGCGCCTAAGGGTTCGGAAGCAGAACCTTTGAGGGCGCTCATTTTCGATTCCCTTTACGATTCCTACAAAGGAGCCATAGCATTCGTCCGTATTGTAGAGGGGAAAATTGAACCGGGACGGAAGATAAAAATGATGTCAACGGGCAAAATATTTGAAGTGACGGAAGTTGGCATATTTAGTCCTGAGATGGTGAGCACCGACAGTCTCAGGGCGGGTGAAGTGGGATATGTCGTGGCGGGCATAAAGAACGTGAAGGACACCAGGGTCGGGGATACTATTACCGACGCGGACAATCCGGCAAAACAACCGCTCCCCGGCTATAAAAAAGCCGTTCCTATGGTTTTTTGCGGCGTTTATCCGGCCGACGGCGAGGATTACGAAAAATTGAGAGAAGCTTTGGAAAAACTGCAGCTTAACGATGCTTCGCTGTTTTTTGAACCCGAAACTTCTGCGGCGCTGGGTTTCGGCTTTCGCTGCGGGTTTTTGGGATTACTCCACATGGAAATCGTTCAGGAACGACTTGAAAGGGAATACGGTATAAACCTCATAACGACGGCGCCGAGCGTCGTATACAAAATAAAAAAGACTAACGGCGAGGAAGTAATGGTAGACAACCCGACCAATTTTCCGGAGCCGTCGAAAATAGAGCACATCGAGGAGCCTTACGTGGAAGCTTCTATAATGCTCCCCACTGAATACGTCGGAGCGGTGATGGAACTCTGTCAGGAAAAGCGTGGGAATTTTAAGGACATGCAGTACTTGAGCGAAAAAAGGGTTCTTCTGCGCTACGATATGCCCCTTTCGGAGATAATTTACGATTTCTTCAATCAACTGAAATCCCGAACAAAAGGTTATGCTTCTTTGGATTACGAGGTTATCGGTTACAGAAAGTCGGACCTTTGCAAGGTGGATATTTTGATAAACGGCGAATTGGTCGATGCGCTTTCCTTTATAGTCCATAAAGAAAAAGCGTACACAAGAGCAAGACAGTTGGTTGAAAAATTGAAGGAAGTAATCCCAAGGCACCTTTTTGAGATACCCATCCAGGCGGCTATAGGAGGGCGCATAATTGCGAGGGAAACCATAAAGGCCCTAAGGAAAAACGTGCTAGCCAAGTGCTACGGCGGGGATGTCACGAGAAAAAAGAAACTCTTGGAAAAGCAAAGGGAAGGCAAAAAGAGGATGCGGCAGCTCGGAAAGGTAGAAGTTCCGCAGGAAGCTTTCATGTCGGTGTTAAAGATGGGGTAGGTATCATGGATACTCTTGCGCTTTATATCCACATCCCTTTTTGTATTAAAAGATGTGCTTACTGCGATTTTAACTCCTACACCGAACTGGAATACGTACCTTCATACCTTGATTCCCTGAAAAGGGAAATTTCTTTTTATTCGAATATTGAAAGAAAAATAAGCAGTATATACATCGGCGGCGGGACCCCCACGGTTTTAAACGAAAAAGAATTATCGTCTATTATCGATGCGATACACAGGGCCTTTAATTTGAGCTCCGACCTGGAATTTACCGTTGAGGCCAATCCGGAGACGGTTACAAAGGAGAAGCTTGAGGTCCTGAGGGAAGGTGGGGTTAATCGGCTTAGTTTAGGATTGCAGTCCTTTAACGAGGAACTTTTGAAGGTAATCGGCAGGATTCATAACGCGGAGGGCTTCTTAAAAAATTTTTTCATGGCGAGAGAAGCCGGATTTAACAACATCAATGTGGATCTAATTTTTGGACTGCCGCAGCAAAGGGTGGAAGATTTCCTGAATTCCCTGAGAAAGCTACTGGACTTGTCACCGGAGCACGTATCCTGCTATAGCCTCAGTGTCGAAGAAGGTACAAAGTTTTACGAATTGAAAGAAAAAGGATTGCTTTTTCTTCCTTCCGAGGACGAAGAAAGGATGATGTACCATGCGGCACGGAGTATACTGGAAGAAGGAGGATATTCGCATTACGAAATCTCCAATTTTGCGAAGTCAGGAAGGGAGTGTAAGCATAATTTGGTTTATTGGACTTACGGTGAATATTTGGGGCTAGGGGCCGGAGCCCATTCGTTTATGGACGGGGTTCGTTTCTACAATGCATACGGCTTAAAGGATTACATTGAGAAAGTAAAGGCCAAAGGCGAAGCAGTGGAAAGCCGGGAAAGGATTTCCGAACCGGAACAGCAGGCTGAATTTGTCATATTGGGATTGAGGCTCATAAAAGGTGTTGATAAAGCCAAGTTTTATGAGCGATTCAGAAAAGACATGGATTTGGTCTACGGTGAAGTGCTAGAGAAACTAGAGGAAAAAGGGCTTATCGTCAACGGCAAAGAATACGTGAAACTAACCAAAAAGGGTCTTGATCTTGCTAATGAAGTTTTTGTGGAATTTTTACCGTAGATTTAAGAGGGGAATTCCATGAAATTTATTGTGGATGAAGTGCAAGAAGGATTGACGATAGGAGAATTTCTCAAAGCCAAGGGCTTTTCCGGTAGGGTATTGCGGAGATTGAAAAGGAAAGGGAAAATATTTCTCAACGGCGAAAAGATTTTTGCGAGCGCGAAGGTAACATCCGGTGACATCGTGGAAGTGGATTTATCCGAAGAGTCAAAGATTAAGCCTTCCTATACATGCACGGTTTTCTCCAAGTCACGGCCGCATAGAAAAATATACGTTGCCATTGTGGAGGGTTCGGTGAAAGAAGAGTGGGGGTTGTAGAGGAAAAAATCGAGCGGAAAGAGGAAAGTTTAATCGAAAGATGGGTATCGGAGAGCGGCAAAAAAGCCGTAACCCACTTTAATGTTTTGAGGCGACTGAAGGGCTACACGGTGCTGGAAGTAAAACCCTTAACTGGCCGAACACATAAGATAAGAGTTCTTATGAGTCATTTAGGACATCCGGTAGCCGGTGATAGCCTGTACGGCGGAAAAAACGATAAAATTAAAATGCAAGCACTGCACTTTGCCGAGATGTCCTTTTTCTATCCAATTTAAGGGAACCTGAGTCGTTTTTAAAGCTTCATTGCCTTTGGAAGATATGCTTTCACTCATAGAAGAAGCAGGTGATTTCAGTGCGGTTTTTCGGCTCTCTTGACAAAGAAAGGGCGAAGTGATATTTATTAAGATAGGATTTTAGCACTCTCGATAAGAGAGTGCTAATTTAAAGAGGTGCTTTACACATGTTGGACGATAGGAAAATAAAGATCCTGAGGGCTATAGTGGTGGATTACATTGCCACAGCGGAGCCCGTGGGGTCGAGGACTATCGCCCGGAAATATAGGATGGGGATAAGTCCAGCTACTATCCGGAACGAAATGGCGGACCTGGAAGAGCTGGGTTATCTTGCCCAGCCATATACGTCGGCGGGGCGGATTCCTTCAGATAAAGGTTACAGGTTTTACGTGGATTTCCTCATGCCTGTAGTAGAGCTTGCAGAAAAGGAGCTTCAAGTAATAAGGCAGTTATTTAAAAAGCGAGTAAAGGAACTAGAGGACTTAATAGAAGAGGCCAGCCGAGTTATATCTAACCTTACAAATTATACCTCGATCATAGTAGGTCCACAGCTTCACGAAAGTAGACTAAAACATGTGGAGATCCTGAGGCTAAGTAAAGAAAAGGGGCTTTTAATTATAGTCACTAATTACAGTGCCGTTGTACATCAAATTGTAGAACTTCCGGAAAACTTGGCGGATTCGGACCTTATACGAATCTCTAACTTGTTCAACGACTACCTTGTGGAAAAGACAGTGGATGAAATCACGCCAGACTATATGGAGAGGATAAAGCGCGAGATGAGAGAGCACGAGATGGCGCTAGATGCCTTCGTGCGAGCGCTAATAGAAAGATTAGAGGAAGCTAAAAAAAACGGCAAAGTATTTGCGAGCGGAAGTTCTAGGATGCTAGATTTTCCAGAATTCAAAGATGTGGAAAAGGCGAGAAATTTCCTTTCGTTGATTGAAGAGGAAGATTTTATGATAAGAGTACTAAAATATACATCAAAACCCAATCAGATAACGATAAGCATAGGAAACGAAAACCCTTGGAAGGAACTTCAGGAATTCAGCATAATCACCACCCACTTAACAGCCGGAGGGAAGAACCTGGGAATTTTTGGAGTTATAGGTCCCACAAGGATGGATTATTCCAAAGTTATATCCATCCTCAACAAAGTCACTGATTATCTGAACGAAACGCTTTCAACTTTGATATAAAGACAGGAGGTAATCATATTGAACTTTAAAAATAACAACGGGCAGGAATTAGACGAAAAATTTGCGGCTTTTTTAACGAATGCCAATGCAATTAGGGCTGTGGCTTCAGCGGTAGAAGGGACCATAGGTCCAAAAGGGCTGGACATCATGCTGGTGGACAGGTTTGGGGAAGTCACTGTTACTAATGATGGTGTGACCATATTAAAACTGATGGATATAAATCATCCAGCGGCCAAGATGCTTATAAATATTGCCAAGGCCCAGCAGGAGGAAGTAGGGGACGGAACTACGACTACCACCATAATGGCAGGAGCAATGGTCTCTGAAGGTGTAAACCAAATTTTAAGAGGAGTGCCGGTGGCCAAAGTAATTGAAGGGATAAAGCACGGGACGAAGAAAGCCCAGGAGATACTAATTGCAAAATCTGTTCCTGTAAAAGGTATAGATGACCCGGTGTTAAAGGATATTGCTTATATAGCGGGGAGGGAACATGAAGACATCGCTCAGTTAGTGACACAAGCTGCAAAGCTAATCGGAGAGGAAAAGCTGAAGGAAAAGAATTTCAAGTTAAGGGATATAGTAATGGCGCGCGAAGGAGCAGAAAATGAAGTTTTTCTCGGTGTGATTGTAGATAAAGAAAAGGCAAACAAGCAAATGCCCGGGGAAGTTGAGGATGTAAGGGTGTTGGTGATAGATGATGCGCTAGGGCCTGAGCAGATAGAAGAAGGAGCGCTAAGCACTGAATCCGGCTTTGCTAAGTATTTGGCCCTTCAGGAAGAATTCAGGGAAAACCTTAAAAAGTTGATAGAACTCAAAGTCAACCTGGTTTTGGTGGGCAAAGGCATATCACAGGAAGCGGAAGAAATACTCACCGATGCCGGTGTAATCGCGCTGGAGAGGGTATCCGCCAAAGACCTGGAAAGGGTCGCAGAGCATACAGGAGCCAGGATAATGAAGAAGGCGGGGTTGAAAAAATCCATTGACGAAATAAAATGTTACATAGGGCGTGCTAAAAAAGCTTACGAAGACGAGAAGCTGGGGCACTTGAGGATCGAAGGCGGAGAAGGCAAACCTATGGCTACCATACTGGTAGGTGCTGCCACCGCAGAAATTGTTGGCGAGAGAGAGAGAATCGCAAAGGATGCAGCCTCATCATTACAGGCGGCAGTAAAAGGTGGGGTGGTCCCGGGCGGTGGAGCTGTTGAGGTGGCAGTAGCTCGGGAACTGGAGAGAGAAAGAGAAAAAATAAAAGGAATGGCTTCCTACGGCATAGACTGTGTTATAGCAGCTTTAAAACGCCCCCTTTCACAGATAGTATACAATGCGGGGTTTAACCCATTGGAAAAATTGGAAGAGGTTATATACACCCAATCTGAAAAGGGCAGTGATGCAATAGGCGTCAATTGCGATACTGGCGAGCTTGCTGACATGACGGAATTAGGGGTGTACGATCCAGCTCTCGTAAAAATCCATGCGATTAAAGCCGCTGGAGAAATTGCTCAGGCTATTTTGAGGATTGATACCATTATCAAAAAGCGGGATGAAGGACACGCATCAAGGGGGACCCCTGAATCGGGAGCCAGTATGGGTGAGATGGACTTCTGATGCGAGGTGATCTAAATTGATGGAGAAAGAAGACGAAAAGAACATTGACCAAAAAAATGAACAGAAGGATGAATATGGTAGTCAGGAACTCCAAAACGGCGCAGATTCGATTTCAGTTAAAGAAGGATCTTTTGAAGTAGAGGAACTAAAAAAAGCCTTGGAAGAAAAAGAAAATGAGGCGGCCAAGTACAAGGAACTTTGGCTCAGAGCATTGGCCGACTATGATAACTTCAAAAAAAGAACCCAGAAAGAAATGGAGCGAATACAACTTTACGCCGGAGAGCAGCTTATAAAGGACATCATTCCCGTTTTGGATAATTTGGAGAGAGCTATTAATTCGATCGAAGATAAGGACAGTGCAATTTACGAAGGGATAAAGCTAATATACAACCAGATTAAAAGCATATTAGCTAAATACGGCGTGGAGGAAATAGAGGCCGAAGGAAAGCCTTTCGACCCTCAGTTGCACGAAGCAATTATGACAGTGGAAACTGACGAATACGAAAGCGATACTATAGTGGAGGTCCTGAGAAAAGGATATACTTACCATTCAAAAGTTATAAGACCGAGCCTTGTCAAAGTAGCAAAAAAATAACGGAGGTGATATCATTATGGGCAGGATTATTGGTATAGACCTTGGAACGACTAACTCGGTGGCCGCATACATTGAGGGCGGTCAGCCAGTTATAATACCCAATGCGGAGGGCTCGAGACTTACGCCATCCGTCGTTGCTTTTACAAAGGATGGTCAGCGTCTGGTAGGACAGATGGCCAAAAGACAGGCCATACTTAATCCCGAAAGGACTGTGATTTCGATAAAAAGACACATGGGAACTGACTACAAAGTAAACATAGACGGCAAGCTTTACACCCCACAGGAAATCTCGGCCATGATTTTGCAAAAAATAAAACAGGACGCTGAAGCGTATTTGGGAGAAAAGATTACTCAAGCGGTCATAACCGTGCCGGCCTATTTTACTGACAGCCAGCGTCAGGCAACAAAGGATGCAGGAAGAATAGCAGGACTTGAGGTGCTTAGAATAATAAACGAACCGACAGCAGCAGCTTTAGCTTATGGGCTTGACAAGGGAAACGATCAAACCATACTGGTTTTTGACTTGGGCGGAGGCACGTTTGACGTCTCCATCCTTGAGCTTGGCGATGGGGTATTCGAAGTGAAGGCTACTAGCGGCAACAACAGACTGGGAGGAGACGACTTCGACCAGAGGATAATAGATTATATCGCCGAAGAATTCATGAAAGAACACGGAATTGACCTCAGAAAAGACCGCATGGCCTTGCAAAGGCTAAAAGAAGCGGCTGAGAAGGCTAAGATAGAACTTTCTAGTATGTTAGAAACCACCATAAGCCTTCCTTTCATTACGGCTGATGCCAGCGGGCCAAAGCACATAGAAATGACCCTGACGAGGGCCAAATTCGAGGAACTTACGAGGGATCTGGTAGAAGCCACTTTAGGCCCTACTGAACAGGCTTTGAAAGACGCCGGATTGAGGCCGGAAGATATAGACAAGGTAATACTGGTTGGTGGTTCTACGCGCATACCCGCGGTTCAGGAAGCAATAAGGAGATTTTTGGGTAAAGAGCCGCACAAGGGTGTGAATCCCGATGAAGTGGTGGCTATGGGAGCTGCCATTCAGGCCGGCGTGTTGGCAGGTGAAGTCAAAGATGTAGTTCTTCTTGACGTAACGCCCCTTTCCCTCGGTATAGAGACCTTAGGAGGAGTCTTTACTAAGATCATTGAGAGGAACACGACTATTCCTGTTTCAAGAAGCCAGATATTTACTACTGCTGCGGATAACCAGACGACAGTAGATATCCACGTACTACAGGGAGAAAGGCCAATGGCTGCTGATAATGTGACTTTAGGTAGGTTCCAGCTCACAGGTATACCGCCGGCTCCGAGGGGTGTGCCGCGTATTGAGGTAAAATTTGACATTGATGTCAACGGCATAGTCCACGTGTCTGCGAAAGATTTAGGAACCGGAAAAGAGCAAAAGATTACTATTACTTCCTCCACGAACTTAACGGAAGAGGAAATCCAGAGAATGATAAGAGATGCGGAAAAATATGCCGAAGAAGACAGAAAGAGAAAAGAAAAGGTCGAGGCGAAAAATCATGCAGATTCTCTCATCTATCAGTCGGAGAAGATGTTGAACGAATTGAAGGATAAGATAAATCCGGAAGAAGCCGAAAAGGTGAGAAAGGAAATCGAAAACGTCAGGAAGGCCATAGAAAGTGACGATGTGGAAAAAATTAAAAAAGCCACTGACGACCTCACAAAAGCCTTCTACGATATATCTGCGAGGCTCTATAATTCGCAGGGTACGCAGGGAACCGGAGGCAACCCTGGCGGAGCTTACAATTATCAAGCTGGAAATAACACCGCCGGCGCGAAGGATGAGAAAGTGGTGGATGCCGACTATAAATTTGTCAACGACGAAGATAAAAGAGAGCAAAAATAAAAAGTCAGCCCTTACGGGCTGACTTTTATTGGAGTGAGTAAAATTGAGCAAGAAAGATTATTATGAAATCCTTGGAGTTGGGAAAAATGCTACAGAAGAAGAAATAAAAAAAGCTTACAGGAAACTGGCCCGGCAGTACCATCCAGACGTCAACAAAAGCCCTGATGCTGCTGAGAAGTTCAAGGAGATAAATGAGGCTTATCAAGTATTGAGTGACCCACAAAAGAGAGCTATGTACGATAAATTTGGCCATGCAGGTATTGATCCGAATGCCACTCAAGGGGATTTCGGCGGAGGGGGCTTTGGCGATTTTGGGGATTTCGATTTTGGAAGGGATATCTTCGGAGATATTTTCGATAGCTTTTTCGGAGGTTTTTCAACCTCTCGGAAAAAAGGGCCCGTTCGCGGAGCCGATATAAGGTACGACCTTGAAATAACTTTGGAAGAAGCTTTTTTAGGTGCGGAAAAGGAGATTGAGCTTTACCGGATGGAATCGTGTTCGAGGTGTGGTGGAACAGGTGCGAAGCCGGGAACTGGTGCTAAAACCTGTCCCGTTTGTGGTGGAAGCGGGCAGGTGAAACAGGTGCAAAACACGCCTTTTGGCAGATATATTAGCATAACCACTTGCACAAGATGCCATGGTAGTGGTATTGTTATAGAAGAACCATGTCCAGAATGCCACGGGGCTGGGAATGTAAGGGTTTTGCGAAAAATAAAAGTGAAAATTCCGCCAGGAGTGGATACAGGTGCGAAATTGCGACTGGCAGGCGAAGGTGAGCTAGGAGAAAGAGGAGGTCCTTCCGGTGACTTGTATGTTATTATTCACGTAAAACCCCACAGGTTTTTTATACGGCAAGGCGACAACCTTATTTATGAAGCTCCGATTTCATTTGTGCAAGCCGCTCTAGGTGCGGAAATAGAAGTTCCTACCCTCGACGGTGGAAAGGTAAAATTAAAAATACCAGAAGGGACCCAGCCAGGAACTAGATTTAGGATAAAAGGCAAGGGAATGCCTCATCTCAGAGGTTACGGGCGCGGTGACTTGCACGTGGAGGTAAACGTAGTGATACCAAAAAAATTAAGTGAAAAGCAAAAGGAATTATTGAGAAAGTTTGCCGAAATTAGCGGTGAAGATATAAAGCAACCGCACAAAGGCTTTTTTGATAAAATGAGAGACGCCTTTGGCGTGTGATGCAGGAGGAAAAAAATGAAATGGTTGGAGATTAAAGTAAAAACTTCGACCGAAGCTATAGAAGCAATAGCCAATATCTTTTACGAGGCAGGGGCTGCCGGAGTAGTCATCGAAGACCCTAAAGATTTGCTGAACCGCGAAGATCCATGGGATTACGTGGAAATTCCTGAAGGCATTGACTTCGAGAAGGCTATTGTGACAGGGTACCTCCCTGAATCCGAGCAAGTGAACGAACTTTTGCAGGAAATTGGAAAGAGAATTGCTGAGCTTCCCAGGTTCGGGTTAGACCTGGGAAGCGGCGAGATGGAGGTGTCCTTTGTAGAAGAGAGTGATTGGGCCAACGCCTGGAAGGTCTATTACCAGATATTGCGGATCGGGAAAAGGTTGGTCGTAAAGCCTTCGTGGCTTGATTATGATCCGAAAGTCGGAGAAGTGATAATAGAGCTAGACCCTGGAATGGCTTTCGGTACGGGGACCCATGAAACAACCGCCATGTGCCTGGAGTTTTTGGAAAGATATGTCAAAGAAGGCCAAACTGTGATAGATGTGGGCTGCGGTTCCGGGATACTTTCAATAGCGGCCGCAAAACTAGGAGCGGCCAAGGTTCTCGCAATAGATAAAGATCAGGTTGCTTTAAAAGTGGCAAGGGAGAATGTGGAGAGAAACGGTGTAAGGCAGGTAGAAGTAGTAAGGGGCGATGGATTAAAGGGTATGAACTTTAAGGCCGACATAATAGTTGCCAATATAATAGCTGACGTGATAGTGGAGATAGCCGTTGATGCAACTGCAAATCTAAAGAATGGAGGCTTTTTTATTTGCTCTGGAATAATTAAGGATAAAAAATTTTACGTATGTAGAGCCTTAGAAAAAGCAGGCTTTGATGTGATTGAGCAAATGGAAAAGGGTGATTGGATAACGCTCGTTTCCCGATTGTGTCGAAAGGTGAAAAAGTAGGTGGAAGACAATGCATATTTTTTTTGTTCAGGGAAGTGCAAATTTAAATGACATGATAGAGATTATAGGAGAGGATGCTCACCATATAGCAAATGTCCTGAGAATGGGGAAAGGCGATAATTTGCGAATCTCAAATGGCAAGGACGAAGTATACGAAGCTCAAATAGTCGAGGTTGGGTTTGGTGGTAGAATAATAAAAGTAAAAATAATTGAAAAAAATAATTTTGAAATCAAAAGTCCTCGGATAACGTTGTTCCAAGGCATTCCGAAAGGACAAAAGTTCGATTTTATCCTGCAGAAAAATACCGAACTAGGAGTTTCTGAATTCGTTCCAGTCATAACCGAGCGAACAGTAGTAGAAATAGGTGGGGACAAGATAAAAGATAGAACTAAAAGATGGAATAAAATAACAAAGGAAGCTGCAAAACAGTGTAGAAGATTGGATCTGCCTAAAGTGCATAAGCCGATTGAATTCGACGAATGTATTAAGACTTTAAAAAAGTACCCTTTGATCCTGATGCTCTGGGAAGAAGAGCGAAGGACTTTTTTAAAACCTTTTTTATCTTCCATTTCGAAAAAGATAGAGGAGATTGCCGTTTTCATTGGACCGGAAGGGGGTTTTTCCGAAGAGGAAATAATAAAGGCAAAAGAAATTGGGGCGATCACGGTCAGCCTTGGCAGGCGGATTTTAAGGACAGAAACGGCGGGATTTGCGGTGAGTACCGTGTTGATGTATGAATTTGGGGATTTTGGGGAGGGTGGTTGAATATATAATCATGCCCAAAGTAGCTTTTTACACTTTAGGATGCAAGGTCAACCAATACGAATCTGATGCCATGGCCGAGTTGTTTAAAGAAAGAGGCTATGAACTGGTTGATTTCGATGAAATAGCTGATGTGTACATCATCAATACCTGCACTGTCACTAATGAGGGAGCGCGAAAGTCGAGGCAGATGATAAGACAGGCTACCCGAAGAAACCCCCAGGCAACGGTTGCTGTAGTAGGGTGTTACTCTCAAATGAATGCGGACGAAATTTTGCAAATACCCGGTGTTGACGTGGTGGTGGGCACGAAAGACCGGCACAAGATAGTGGACCTCGTGGAGCGGGCAAAAAAAAGTGATGCGAAAATTATCGATGTTCAAGATATAATGAAGGTGAGGACTTTTGAGGAAATAGCCTTTAAAGGTTATAGGCAGCGCACCCGGGCCTTTTTAAAAATCCAGGAAGGATGCAATATGTTCTGCTCCTACTGCATAATACCCTATGTGCGCGGACCGGTTCGCAGCAGGCCAGTTGCGGGTATTTTGAAAGAAGCTGAAAACTTAGCAAAAGATGGATTTAAGGAGATTGTTCTCACGGGAATACACCTGGGGCTTTACGGAGCGGATTTTAAAAACGGACCTTCACTTTACGACGTTATAGAAAAACTTTCGAAAATAGAAGGTATAAAGAGGATTCGCCTGAGTTCAATTGAGGCGATGGAATTGAGCGATGATTTCATAAAAAAATTAGCGGCTTTGGAAAATTTCTGTCATCATTTCCATATCCCCCTACAGAGCGGCAGCGACAAAATATTGAAGCTGATGAATAGGCGCTACACTGTATCGGAATTTGAGGAGAGGATTCAATTCATAAAAAAGATCATGCCCGATGTGGCTATTACTACCGATGTGATAGTAGGTTTTCCCGGAGAGACGGATGAGGATTTCAAAGATACGCGTGAATTTATAGAAAAGATAGGATTCAGCCGGCTCCATGTATTTAAGTTTTCACCGAGGGTTGGGACTCCCGCTGCGAAAATGCCCGATCAGGTACCTTCCGAATTGAAAGAAAAACGAAGCCGAGAACTTATCAATTTAAGTAAAGAGCTTGAAAGAAAGTTTAGAGAAAAGTTTCTAGGCAAAGTTATTTATGTGCTGTTTGAAGAAAAGGACGATGACCTATACTTCGGCCACACTGGCAATTATATTAAAGTAGGGGTGCGTTCCGAAGAAGAATTGAGGAACAAGATTCTTGAAGTTGAGTTAATAGAAAATAGGGACGAATTTGCCCTAGGAAATATTAAAAAAAATTGAGTTGGAGAAGGAAAATTAAGGTCGAATGTGGAATAATTCCATTAAACTTTATATAAAGCCGAAAAAGGAGGTGGGACGGTGGAGTGTGTTTTCTGCAAAATAGCAAAAAAGGAGATACCAGCTTCGGTGGTTTACGAGGACGAGGATGTAATAGCTTTCAAGGATATAAATCCTCAAGCGCCCATCCATCTCCTTATTATTCCCAAAAACCACCTGAGTTCTATAATGGAAGTGGATGAAAATAACGGCGACTTAGTAAAGAAGATAGTAAAGGTAGCGCAAAGTCTCGCTAGGGAGAATAACATAGATAAAAAAGGTTTCAGGTTGGTAGTAAACACGGGAGACGATGGAGGGCAAACGGTACATCACCTTCATTTCCACTTGCTGGGCGGTAGGTTTATGACCTGGCCTCCAGGCTAATACTGCCGAAAACACAAATTCAAATAATTTCTTCTGTGGGGGGAGGGAGTAAAGGATGCCAGAAATACGCGTTGGGGAAAACGAATCTATAGACAACGCCATAAAAAGGTTCAAGCGAATGTGCCAAAAGGCCGGTGTTCTCTCTGAATTGAGAAAAAGAGAGCATTACGAAAAGCCCAGCGTAAGGAGAAAGAAAAAGTCTGAAGCGGCGCGCAAGAGAAAGCATCGGTAAGGTTTCAAGGAGGTTAATTCCATTGTCTATTAAGGCAAAACTGAATGAAGATTTAAAGAAAGCCTTGAAAGAAGGCAAAAAAGAACGGCTGTCAGTTATTAGGATGGCAAAGGCTGCCATAATAAACGAGGAAAAAGCTGTCATGCACGAATTGAACGATGATGAGGTAATCGAGGTCATTTCAAGAGAAGTGAAAAAGCGAAAAGATGCCAAAGAGGAATATGAACGATTAGGGCGCGGCGATAAGGCCGTTGAGCTGCAAAGAGAGATAGAGATTTTACAAGAATACCTCCCCCTGCAGCTTACCGAGGGAGAGTTAGAAGAAATAATTAAAAAGACTATATCTGAGATTGGAGCCAAAGATTTGAAGGATTTAGGGATGGTCATGAGAGCGGTTCTTCCGCAGGTAAAAGGGAGGGCAGACGGCAAGACAGTAAATGCCATAGCAAAGAAGCTACTTCAAAGCCAATAGCCCGGCAAAAGCCGGGTTATTTGTTTTTTGTGCGGGCTTCGATTTGTAATTAAACGTATCTTTTAGGAATAAATTTTTAAAAAGAAATTATTGTTGAGAAGGATGCATTATGAAAAGGAGTCAAAGGGAAGAACTGAAGTCAAAGTTTATAGAAGCCCTCGACCTTCCAAAGGATGTAGTTCTTGACCTTCCTAGGGTTACGGTTACCGGAAAGGTTGGTGTATTGATAGAAAGTCACAAAGGAATTGTCGAATACGGTCCAGAAAAAGTTACAGTAAATACTTCCATTGGGCTTCTTGTAATAAAAGGAGAAGAGCTCTTTATAAAATATGTGTTGGCGGATGAAATTTTTATAGAGGGAAGAGTTAAAGATATAGAGTTTGATGAATGACCTCGGGGGGTAAAAGGTGCTTTTCATAAAATTATGGAATTGTTTGCGGGGATATGTTATTATAAAAATAGTAGGGCAGTACGCGGAAAGGCTGATAAATCAAGCAGCCTTCAGTGGCGTTTATCTTTGGGACATAAGGCGTATTGAAGAAAATACACTTTTGGCGAAGGTCAGCGTCCGCGGGTTTTTTAAACTCCATTTTTTTGCGCGAAAAACTAAGTGCAGGATTTATATAATGCAAAAAAGGGGACTATATTTTGCTTTAAGCAGGTTAAGAAGGCGAAAAGTATTATTGCTTGGGGTAGTATTTTTTATTGCTGCAATTTACCTGCTTTCCTCTATAGTATGGAAGGTGGAGGTAAATACTCAAAGTGAAGAGCTGAAAAATTCGATTTTGAAGGATTTAGAACAGTGGGGGCTGAAGCCCGGTATATTTAAACATGACCTTGACAAACAATATTTTCTTGATAAAATACTCCTTAACTATAAGAACATTTCTTGGGCGGAGATAGAAATAAAAGGTAGCAGGGTAATAGTGGAAGTGGTAGAAAGAAAAATGCCACCCGATTTGAAAGAAGATGATCCTTGCCACATCGTAGCTGCAAAGGACGGTATAATCGAGGAAGTGCTCCCTTTGAGAGGAGAGGCTGTGGTAAAGCCGGGAGATACTGTAAGCAAAGGAGATGTACTCATATCTGGCAGAGTATCCCTAGCAAGAGAGGAAAGTGGGGAAAAGAAGCTACTTGTGAGGGCAAAGGGCATTGTGAAAGCCAGGGTGTGGTACACGGAATCGGTGGAAGTGCCTTTAGTAGAAACTGTAAAAAAATACACTGGTAGAGTGAAAAGAGCATATAAAATAAGGTTTGGTAATAAAGAACTGTATATTCAACTGGGAAAGGTGAACTTTTCAAGTTACGAAGAGGAAGAGTTGGATTCGAGAAGCATAATTTTTTCGATGTTCGACAGTGTGAGCTTAAATCTTATCCTTTACAGAGAAGTAAAGGAGGAAAAGCAGTTTCTTGGAGTGGAGGGGGCGTCTCAGGAGGCTAATAGGAGATTAACAGAAAAGCTTAAAATACTTTCTGGGGAAGTTCAGATAGTTCAAAAAAAAGTGGAATTCACTCTTGATATGGAAAAACAGGTGGTTGTCGGGACATTGATCCTGGAAGTTATCGAGGACATTGGAATTGAAAAAAAGATCGAATAAATAAAGGAGGATGGTTTATTGGGTAAAAATCTGGCCGAGGCCAAGGTTTACGTGGATAATATAAAGGCTGTTGCTGAGCTTTTCGGAAGTAGGGATGAAAATATTAAATTCATTGAAAAAGAATTTGATGTGCGAATAATACAGAGAAATGGAGAAATTCTTATATTGGGCGAAAAAGAAAATGTTGGGTCAGTGGAGAAACTTTTATTACAGTTGATTAAAGTTTTAAAGGGAGGAAATTCTTTGACCTCGTCCGACATCAGATACTTTTCAAGACTTGTGAAGGAAGGGCAGGAGGAAAAGATTACCGATCTTTTCGATGATGTAATATGTTTAAATCACAGGGGAAAACCGATAAAGCCTAAAACTATTGGTCAAAAACTGTACGTCATGGCAGTGAAGAGAAACGATATAGTATTTTGTATCGGTCCGGCAGGTACAGGTAAGACTTATCTAGCCATGGCGCTAGCGGTTACAGCTTTGAAGGAAAGAGAAGTTAGCCGCATAATTCTTACGCGGCCAGCGGTAGAAGCTGGTGAGAAATTGGGATTTCTGCCGGGAGACCTCCAAGAAAAAGTGAATCCTTATTTACGGCCGCTTTACGATGCCCTTTACGACATTCTTGGGGTGGAAACTTTCCAGCGGTATATGGAAAAGGGAATCATAGAAGTAGCACCCTTGGCATACATGAGAGGGAGGACATTGGACGACTCTTTTATAATTTTGGACGAGGCACAAAATACTACATCCGAGCAGATGAAAATGTTCCTTACTCGCCTTGGTTTCGGCTCTAAGGCGGTGATTACGGGCGATGTAACCCAGGTTGATCTTCCGAAGGGAGTATATTCGGGCCTGGAAGAAGTTCAGCTTGTACTAAAGGGCATTGAAGGGATAGAATTCATTTACCTTACCGACAAAGATGTGGTGCGACACGAAGTGGTACAGAAGATAATTAAGGCTTACGAAAGGTATGAAGAAAGTCGAAAAACTCAATGAGGGGCTGGTTCTGTGTCGGTTGATTTGAGACGCGGCTGGTCTAGAATAAGGACGATAAAACAGAATAATAAATTGCTTTCTAACTGCGCCTTCCAAAGATCGATGGTGGGAGTCGCATTTTTTTTGGCAATGGTTGTTCTAATGCTTGTAAATACGTTCCCGAAAAAATACGACCTGAAAGTGGGCGACATAGTTCAGGAAGATATAGTAGCACACAAGGATGCCATTGACACTATTGCGACTCGAAAGCTTCAAGTGGCTGCAGCCAACTCTGTGCCGAAAAAGTACACGTTAGACCAAAATGTGACGAAGGAAGTAAAAGAGAAAGTTGCGGAGATATTTGCTAGGGTAAGAGATGTAAGGGCCAAAGAAATTGACGAATCAAACAAGATAAAGACACTAAAGTCGGTTATACCTAACAGTTTTTCCGATGAAACCTATTCGGTAATGCTAAATTTAAGCGATTCTGAACTTAGGGAGCTAGAGACCGTTACAAAAGCGGTTATTGAGACTGTAATGAATGACGGGATTAAGGAAGAATCCATTGACAGGGCAAAAGCGCTGATAATAGAAGAATTCAAAAAAACAAGCCTTTCCGAACCTGTAAAGAGCACTGGGGAAGACGTTGCTTTTTCTGTAATAAAGCCCAACATGATTTTTGACGAAGAAGCAACGGAGCGGGAACAGAAAGCGGCTATGGAAGCTGTTGTGCCGGTGAAAATTACGAAAGGACAGGTACTTGTAGAAAAAGGAAAACCGGTAACGCAAGACCAGCTAGAACTTTTGAAAGAATTAGGGCTTCTTTCTCAGGACAATTCCTCATACTTTAAAATGGCCTTTGGAGTCGCCATACTTGTATTAATTCTTGAGTTTATCATGGCCGTTGAGATATACTTTTATCATAAAGATGTGTTCGACAACTTGCCGTACCTAGGATTGCTAGCTATAATTGTGGTAACGACCCTTTTCATATCAACAGTTTTCAAGACAATATCTAATTTTCTGGTGCCAATATCCGCAGGGAGTATGTTGATATCCATACTTATTAATCCACATATAGCAGTGACGGCAAGTTTCGTGATGTCGGTTGCCGTTGGTGTGATTCTAGGGAATGACTTTTCAAGCGCCTTAGTCGCCTTGGTGGGAGGTCTTATAGGGACGTATTTTACAAGGAAGGTATTGCAGCGGGGCGATTTGACCAAAGCCGGTGGATTGGTAGGATTTGTTAATTTTCTCATAATATTCGGATTTGGATTTCTGAACAATAATGCGCTCCTGGACATAGCGAGGCAAAGTTTTTGGGGAATAGCGAACGGGTTTTTGTCTTCAATCTTAACCATAGGTTTACTTCCTTTTCTGGAAAATTCTTTTGGCATAACAACGTCTGTAAGGCTTCTGGAACTTTCCAACCCCAACCAACCTCTTCTTCGCCGTCTGCTGCTTGAAGCTCCAGGGACCTATCACCATTCCATTATAGTTGGGAACCTCGCAGAGGCTGCTGCAGAAGCTGTTGGGGGCGATGCCCTATTGGCGCGGGTTGGAGCAAGTTATCACGATATTGGCAAGTTAAAAAGACCTTATTTTTTCATAGAAAATCAGCTAACTTCAGACAATCCTCACGACAAATTGAATCCGACGCTGAGCGCGCTCATAATCACTTCTCACGTTAAAGATGGCCTTGAAATAGCGCGGCAGCATAAATTGCCGCCGGTCATTCAGAATTTTATAGCTCAACACCACGGTACTTCGCTATTAACTTATTTTTATAAAAAAGCCATGGAAAGTCACGAAGAAAAAAAAATAGAGGAGAGAAGCTTTCGCTACGATGGTCCCAAGCCGCAAACAAAAGAAGTTGCCATCGTAATGTTGGCAGACTCGGCTGAAGCTGCAGTGCGTTCCATGACGAAACCGACCCCTGGGAAAATAGATGGACTTATAAGGCAGATAATTAAAGAGAAACTAGCCGATGGTCAGTTGGACGAAAGCAACCTGACGTTGAAGGACCTCGATAAAATTGCCGCAGCTTTTTCCAGAGTTCTAACTGGGATTTTCCATACTAGGATAGAGTATCCAGAAAAATTGCAAGAACTAGAAAGGAAGGGTTGAATTTGGACCAAGTAACCATAAACGACATGCAGGATAAAATAAAAGTTGATCAAGAATTACAGGAATTGATAAAAAAAGCAGTTGAGCTAACGCTGGATTTGGAAAAGGCAGATCCCAAAGCGGAAGTTAGCGTAGCTTTGGTCGACAATGCTTACATTCGCCAATTAAATAAGATTTACAGGGGGAAAGATGAACCGACAGACGTATTGTCCTTTTCCCTTGGCGATGAAAGTTTTATTGGTGGATACGAGGAAATAGAACATTTGCTAGGCGATATCGTGGTTTCTCTCGAAAAGGCAGAAGAACAGGCAAATATTTATGGCCACTCTTTTAAAAGAGAGGTTGTTTACCTGCTTGTACATGGTACATTGCACCTCTTAGGTTATGACCATGAAAATGATGAACAAAGGAAAGTAATGAGGGAAAAGGAGGAAAGAATTCTTAGAGCTTTAGGGCTTTCCCGTGAGGAGTCCGGACTATGAAAAAGAGCAGGACCCTTTTCGAGAGTTTCATATATGCCATTTCGGGGGTTATTTATTCCCTTAAAACCCAGAGAAACATGAGAATCCACTTTTTGGCAGCTTTACTAGTAATGGTTTTGAGCAAGTATCTCAACCTCGAGAAAATAGAAATAGTTGCTGTGGCTTTTGCTGCAACTCTGGTCATAATTGCGGAGATGATAAACACGGCTGTGGAGACTGCCGTCGACATGATAACGGATAGGTTCCACCCCATGGCTAGAATAGCGAAAAATGTGGCAGCTGGAGCGGTGCTGATTGCGGCTTTAAATGCACTTGTAGTAGGTTATATGGTATTTTCTGATAAGCTTTATGATCTACTTATAGGGATTCAAAGTCTGATTTTCGGGCGTTAGCCAATACTGATACAAAGATGGGGGCATTTAAACATGAATAGGAAAATTATAGCCTTGATATTGTTTTTTTTTATTCTTTTGCTTCCAGGTTGCATAAGGACCACTGTGGAGGAAGAAAAAGATAAAAGAAAAGAAGAGCAAATAACCCGGCCGGTAGTGACAGAGCCTATTTTAAAAAATCCGTTAACGGGCCTTCCGATGGTTATGGGGGAAGAATACATAAGGCCCTTCGCGGTTATGGTAGAAAACGAAAAAAATGCAAGACCTCAATCAGGCTTAGATAAAGCCGATGTAGTATACGAAATATTAACAGAAGGCGGCATTACCAGATTTCTCGCTGTTTACTTTGGAAGTAACGCCGAGGAGATAGGGCCGGTCAGGAGTGCGCGCCCTTATTTTATAGATTTTGCTATGGAATATGAGGCTATTTACGTCCATTACGGGGGAAGTCCCCAAGCTTATTCCGACCTGAAAAAGTACGACAAAATTGATAATATAGATGGTATATACGACAATGTTACCTTCTGGAGGGACAAAACCCGCAGACCCCCGCACAACGCATATACCAGCTCCCATAATATTATGAAGACCGCCCAAAAGCGCGGATACCTCAGAACAGTTAAACTGAACGGGTGGGATTTTATAGGCGAAGAAAATAGCACTCCCGGCTCTCTCAAGGAATTTGAGCTTGATTATTCCAGAAATTACAAGGTGAAGTACGTATACGATGAAAAAAAACAGGCGTATATAAGGTACATAAACGATAAACCTCATGTCGACCGGAAAACTAACGAACCCATTGCTGTTAGAAATGTAATTATACAATTTATGGATACCCGCGTATTTGATTCGGAAGGCAGACTTGCGATAAAAACGATGGGTTCTGGTAAAGGATATTACATAAGCGATGGAAATTGTACCTATATAAATTGGGAAAAAAATTCCCGCTTTGCAAAGACTAAGTACACCACAGAAAACGGCGTAGAATTAAGGTTAAATCCGGGGAATACCTGGATTCAAATAATGCCTATCCAGGCGAAAACAAAATTGGACCTTAACTAAAGGAGAGGTAGCGAGAATGGGTGTATATACAACAGAAGCCATCGTGGTTGGCTATAGAGATTTTAGAGAAGCTGACAGGATATTGACCCTTTTTTCTCCGGAAAGGGGTAAGATACATGCGGTGGCAAGAGGGGTTCGGCAACCCAGAAGTCCCCTGATGGCCGGCACGCAACTTTTTTCCTATAGCAAGTTTCTTCTGGTTGAAGGGAAAAATTTGGATTCCGTAAGCCAGTGTGAGCTTAAGGAATCCTTTTTTAAAATAAGGGAAGATTTGGACAGGATGGCGTACGGAGCTTATTTCGCGGAGCTTCTTCGAATCTCCACGCGGGAGTGCGAAAAAAGTGAAGAAGTTTTTAGGTTTTTTCTAAAGACGCTGTTTTTGCTTGAGGTATGGGAAGACCTGAAGATTATGGCAAGAACCTTTGAGCTGAAGTTGATGGCTCTACAGGGGTTTAAACCTCAGATATTTTGTTGTGTGAATTGCGGTGGAAAGGGATTGGAGAAGGTTTGGTTCAGCTCGATATTAGGTGGAACCCTCTGCGAAAAGTGCAAAAGTAAGGACAACAAGGCAATTAAAATATCCAAAGAAGCCCTGTCGGTGATGAGACAAATATTAAAAAAAAGATTTGAGGAGTTGATAGAACTGAAATTGAGTGAAGACATAAAAAATGAATTAAAAGAGGCAATTTTAGATTTCGTTTTGCACCAGTTAGAGAGAAAGCCTAGAACATTGTGCTTTTTGGAGGAGATATCTATGTTGTGAAAACAATTTTAAAAATAGAGGTGGATATATTTTGAAAGCCGTTTTGGATTCGTTTAGAGAAAGGGCTGTTTATGGCGTTTTAGCATTGCTAGTTTTTTTAGTGGGATGTTTTTTGGGATGGATGACATTCTGGCAAAATCCGGCGTTTATTTTGGGGAACTTGAATAAGTTACTAGGAAATCTTCTTGAGATTAGCGCTAAGATGGAGAAGGAAAGCAAGCTTTCTATAGCACGGTATATTTTCCAAAATAACGCAAGAGCGCTTTTTGTCATGATTTTTGGAGGAATTGCTTTTGGGATAGTCCCATTTTTTGCTTTGATTTTCAATGGATTTGTAGTAGGAGTAGTACTAGCTTTGAACTTTTATAACGGCCAGTCGCTTTATTTTTTCCTAGCCGGAATGCTGCCCCACGGGATTTTGGAACTCCCTGCTATTTTGACGGGTGCCGCTTTCGGATTAAAGACCGGGGCGGAGCTTTTGTTTTCAAAGGGAGAAATCAGACTCAGAATATTAAAGAAAAATTTAAAAGAAAGTATTCTAGCTTTTGGCATCTTAATTCCCATTCTTTTGATAGCCGCGTTTATAGAGGCGGTTGTGACTCCCCTACTCTTAAGCCCTTTTAATAAATAAAATAATATATACTTTTTAAGTCAAATGTGATATACTATATTATTGACATTACCTAATATGAGATACTTTTTGATGTGTCTTGGAAGGGAGGGAGGACAAATAGAATTAACACCAAGACAAATGTTAATAGTTGATATCGTAAAAAAACACGAGCCTATTACAAGCGAGGAAATCGCAGCAAAGCTCAATATTACAAGGGCAGCGTTGAGGCCAGACCTTTCAATACTTACGATGGCCGGAATACTTGAGGCAAGGCCAAGAGTGGGGTATTTTTATGCAGGCAAGAATCCGAAGGGAATTATTTCGCAAAAAATAAGAAGTATAAAGGTCAGCGAGATAAAAGCCGTACCGGTTGTAATAAGAGAAGAGACTTCGGTATATGATGCAATAGTAACACTTTTTTTGGAGGACGTGGGGACCCTTTTTGTAGTGCAAGAAGATGGAAGCCTCTGCGGCGTTGTCTCGCGGAAAGACCTTTTGAAGATAGCCATTGGGAATGCAGACATAAAGCAGGTACCCGTGAGCGTGGTAATGACGAGGATGCCGAATTTGGTTACTGTGACGTTGGATGAAAGCGCCTATGATGCAGCGAGAAAAATCGTCGAACATCAGGTGGATGCTCTGCCGGTGATAAGGCCAATGGAAGTAGACGGAAAGCAAAAGTACGAAGTCGTAGGAAAAATCACAAAGACGACCATTGCTAAGCTTTTCGTAGAGCTAGGCAAAGAATAATAATAATAAAAAGGGGGGATTCAAAATAGTTAAGGTGGAAGGACCAGTTATTTTTGCCGTATCTGATTCTATTGGAGAAACGGCGGAATTAGTAGCAAAAGCCGCCACCGTGCAATTCAATTCCGGTCATGTGGAAATCAGAAGGTACCCTTATGTAACCGAGGAAGAAGATGTGGTGGAAGTAGTGGAGGAAGCAAAAAAATATAAAAATAGCGCAATAGTATGCACTATGGTGCTACCGGAAATTAGAAAAAAATTGTTGGAGCTTGCCGAAGCCAACAACATACCGATTTTGGACATAATGGGGCCGATGATAGATATAGTTTCCAGGATAACCAATATCAAGCCGAAGCTAGAACCGGGTCTGGTAAGAAGGGTAGACGAGGACTATTTCGAGAAGATAGAAGCGATAGAATTTGCGGTAAAGTACGACGATGGGAAGGACCCGAGGGGGCTTGCGAAAGCCGATGTGGTGCTCATCGGAGTTTCCAGGACTTCAAAGACGCCGCTTTCCATGTACCTCGCCCACAAAAGGCTTAAAGTAGCCAATCTCCCGCTCGTTCCGGAAGTATCTCCTCCCGAAGAATTGTTTCAGCTCGACCCCAAAAACGTCGTGGGTCTTACCATACAACCCGAAATACTCTACAAGATCCGGCAGGAAAGGCTGAAAGCTCTGGGGTTAAGCAGCGATGCCACCTATGCGAGTATGGAGAGGATATTGGAAGAATTAGAGCATGCCGACGAAATAATGAAAAAAATAGGCTGCCACAGGATAGATGTTTCCAACAAGGCGGTGGAAGAAGTGGCGGCTAGAATACTCGAGATAATAAGGAGAGGGGAAAACCGATGACCAAGTATGTATATAAATTCAATGAAGGCAGGGCTTCTATGAAAAATCTGCTGGGTGGGAAGGGAGCCAATCTTGCTGAAATGATGCACATCGGCCTGCCTGTACCGCCGGGTTTTACCGTTACGACTGAGGCATGTGCGAGATACTACCAGGAAGGAGGAAAAATTCCCGGAGAGGTCATCGGGCAGGTTTTTGAGGCTCTTGAGAGCCTGGAAGAAACGACCGGCAAGAAGTTCGGAAGTCCCGACAATCCCCTTTTGGTTTCGGTCAGGTCGGGGGCGCCGGTTTCGATGCCGGGTATGATGGATACCATACTCAATCTGGGACTGAACGATGCCACAGTGGAGGGACTCGCCCGTTCAACCGGTGACAGGCGCTTTGCCTACGACTGTTATCGGAGATTCATACAGATGTTCGCCGATGTGGTTCTTAATGTAGAACATGAACGATTCGAGGGAATTATAAGTTTTGTCAAGAATAAGAAGGGAGTCAATTGCGATACCGACCTTACGGCCGAAGACTGGCAAGAGGTCTTGGAATCATACAAGAATTTGGTAGTAAAACATACAGGCCGCCAATTTCCCCAGGACCCGAAAGAGCAGCTCGTGATGGCCGTTGAAGCGGTGTTTCGTTCCTGGAACAACCAGCGGGCCATTGTTTACAGGAAAATAAACAAAATACCGGACGACCTAGGTACTGCAGTTAACGTCCAGGCAATGGTTTTCGGAAACATGGGTGAAGATTCGGGGACCGGCGTGGCTTTTACCAGAAATCCTTCCACCGGGGAAAGAGAAATTTACGGGGAGTTTTTGCTGAACGCACAAGGAGAAGATGTGGTGGCGGGGATTAGGACGCCTAAAAATATAAAAGAACTAAGAAGCATCATGCCCGATGTTTACAGGCAGTTGGAAGATGTTTGCAGCCTCCTCGAAAGGCACTACAGGGATATGCAGGATATTGAGTTCACCGTGGAAAAAGGCAAACTCTACCTTCTTCAAACCCGCAGCGGCAAGAGAACGGCAGAGGCGGCGGTAAAAATTGCCGTGGACATGGTAAAAGAGGGGCTCATTTCCAAAGAAGAAGCCGTACTCAGGGTATCGCCCGAGCATGTGACTTCGCTTTTACACAGGCGGATAGATCCCAACGCTAAAGTGGAAGTGATAGCAAAAGGGCTGCCCGCCTCTCCGGGAGCAGCGTCAGGTCAGGTTGTCTTTTCTCCCGACGAAGCCGAAACTTTAGGACAGCAGGGCCACAAGGTGATTCTGGTCAGAACGGAGACCACTCCCGACGACATCCACGGTATAGTCATGGCTCAGGGAGTGTTGACAAGCCGCGGAGGCATGACCAGCCATGCGGCGGTGGTTGCGCGCGGCATGGGTAAGCCGTGCGTATGCGGTTGCGAGGCGCTTTCGATAGATTACAAAAACGAGGAATTCAGGGTGGGCGAGCTGGTTGTACGGAAGGGTGATATAATTTCTATAGACGGTTCTACGGGCAAGGTTATGCTCGGAGAGGTCCCCATGATTGACCCCGTGCTTTCGGAAGAATTCAGAGAACTCTTGAAGTGGGCCGATGAAATAAGAAGGCTTTCCGTTAGGGCTAATGCCGATACGCCGCAAGATGCAAAGCTCGCACGGGATTTCGGTGCTGAAGGCATCGGCCTTTGCAGAACCGAGCATATGTTTATGGGACAGGATCGCCTGCCCATTGTTCAGCAAATGATTATGGCAACGACTAGAGAAGAAAGGGAAAGAGCATTAGAAAAACTTCTCGTTTTCCAGCGGCAGGATTTTGAAGGCATCCTCGAAGCTATGCACGATTTGCCGGTGACGATAAGGCTTTTGGATCCGCCACTTCATGAGTTTTTGCCGGATGCCGAAGAACTTGTCGATGAAATTGCACAGTTGAAGGCTAAGGGCGATATGGATGGCCTTAAGGAAAAGCAGGAAATGTTGAAAAAGGTAAAAGCGCTCAGGGAATTCAATCCCATGCTGGGCTTGAGGGGTTGCCGGCTGGGGATTTTATATCCGGAAATTTACGAAATGCAGGTTCGGGCGATTTTCCAGGCGGCGTGCAATCTGGCCAAAAAAGGCGTCAGGGTTATACCCGAAGTTGAAATACCGTTGGTTAGCAATGCCAATGAATTAAAGCAGTTGAGAGAGCTTGTGGAAAACGTAGCTTCTAAAGTAATGGACGAAGAGGGAGTAAAGGTAGAGTACAGTATAGGGACCATGATAGAAATACCGAGGGCTTGCATTACCGCCGATGAAATAGCCGAATACGCCGACTTTTTCTCCTTCGGAACCAACGACCTGACTCAAACAACTTACGGTTTCAGCCGAGACGATGCGGAAGCCAAATTCCTTCCTCAGTATATAAACCAGAAAATCCTGCAGGAAGACCCCTTTATCGTCCTTGACCGGAAAGGGGTTGGAACCCTTATGAAGACAGCAGTGGAGCTGGGGAGAAAAGTAAAGGAAAACCTTGCGGTGGGAATATGCGGAGAACACGGAGGGGAGCCTAATTCCATAGAATTCTGTCACGAGATAGGTTTGGATTATGTGAGCTGTTCACCTTATAGGGTTCCGATAGCAAGGCTGGCGGCGGCTCACGCGGTGCTCAAGAAAAAATGAAACTCTTATGAGGGGCTTTATAGCTCCTTTTTTTTTTATAAAATAGTGTGTGAAAAGGTTTATTTTTGAATTAGAACGGAGGTGTCTTTATGAATATAAGAGAGATAACCGAAGAACAGGAAATTAAAACGCTTTCTCCTTACGCAACGCTGAGCAGCAAAAGCAGGGGGAGACTGGTACCGGAGGAAAAATGCAGCGTCAGAACCGAGTTCCAGAGGGATAGGGACAGGATTCTCCATTCCAAGGCTTTCAGGCGAATGAAACACAAGACCCAGGTTTTCATATCCCCAGAAGGAGATCATTATAGAACCAGATTAACCCATACTCTGGAGGTTGCCCAGATAGCCAGAACTATATCGAGGGCACTGCGATTGAACGAAGATTTGACCGAGGCAATTGCTTTGGGGCATGACCTGGGCCATACCCCTTTCGGGCATTCGGGGGAATACGTGTTAAACAGGCTAATGAAAGACGGCTTCAGGCACGAAGAACAGAGTCTGAGGGTGGTTGATGTTCTTGAGCGCGGAAGCGGACTGAATCTGACCTGGGAGGTGAGGGACGGCATAAGAAATCACAACAGCCGGGGAAATCCTGCGACGCTGGAAGGACAGGTGGTAAAAATAGCCGATTGGATAGCCTATATAAATCACGATATTGATGATGCGATAAGGGCGGGGATACTCAGAGAAACCGACTTGCCCAGAGAGCCGATAGATATTCTCGGGAAGAGTCATGCCTTGCGCATAGATACGATGATAAAGGATATAATTAAAGAAAGTTATGAGAAACCTTTTATCAAAATGAGCAAGGAAGTTTACGAGGCGACAGTGGAATTGAGGAGCTTTCTTTTTGAAAGGGTATATGTAGGGTCCAGTGCCAAATCCCAGGAAATAAAGGCTCAAAAAATGCTGGAGTTGCTTTTCGAGTACTTCTCAAAAAATGTCGAATCAATGCCGGAAGAGTTCGTCGCAATTGGTAAAAAAGAGGGGATTGAACGAGGAGTTTGCGATTACATTGCGGGTATGACCGACAGTTTCGCCGTTCATAAGTTCAGGGAGATTTTTGTGCCATCATCCTGGCCCATAAATGCGAGCAAATAAATAGGAAAAATTAATTTTGGTTGAAAAGAAGGAATATCTCCTATTGATGTAGAATAATCTTTATGCAAAAAGTCAAGCTCCTATTATTTTTTCTATAAAACGGCTTTTTAATAGGTTCCACCCCGGATTGCGCTGTTTTAAAAAAGACAGGGGGAGATTTTTTTTGAATTAGGCAGGTGGGCACGATGGGCCTCTATCCCGAAGAAATTATAAAAGAAGTTCAAGATAGGGCAGATATTGTCGAAATAGTATCGAATTATGTTTCACTTAAAAAACGCGGCGAAAATTACGTGGGGCTGTGCCCTTTTCATTCAGAAAAGACGCCTTCGTTTAATGTAAGTCCAAAGAAACAGCTTTTTTACTGTTTTGGATGTGGAGTGGGAGGTAATGTTTTTACATTTCTGATGAAAAAAGAAAATTGGACCTTTCCGGAGGCTTTGAGGTGGCTGTCAGAAAGGGTGGGAATAAAGCTGCCAGAAGAGGAAATTTTAGGAAAGGTATCGAAAGCCTTCAAATTAAAGAGGGAAATTTTAGAGATAAACAAAATGGCTGCCGAATACTACCATTACAACCTCCTGAAGACAACGGAAGCGGAAAGGGCAAGGCATTACCTGTCAAGTCGAGGGATTCTTGCGGAGACTGTAGAAAGGTTCAATTTGGGTTATGCTTTACCGGCATGGGATGGGCTTATAAATTTCATGCGCTCGAAGGGAATAGGAGAGGACGCGCTTTTAAAAGCCGGATTGGTAATTCCGAAAAGTTCCGGGAGGGGCTTTTACGATAGATTTAGAGACAGGATTATTTTCCCTATTAAAGATATAACGGGAAGTGTAGTGGGTTTCGGGGGGCGAATCTTGGATAAAGGGGAACCGAAATACCTTAATTCGCCTGAGACACCTGCTTTTAACAAGAGAGAACATCTTTACGGATTACCCATGATAAATAGAGGACAATCGCCTATCATTTTGGTAGAGGGATATATGGACTGCATAATGCTGCACCAGCATGGATTTACGCAGGCGGTGGCGTCCCTTGGAACGTCGCTCACAGAACAGCAGGCAAAAACTTTGAAACGATATACCGATGAGGTCGCTATTGCTTACGACTCCGATGCAGCGGGCCAGGCTGCAACGCTGAGGGGTGTCGGAGTTCTCGTGAAAGAGGGATTGCGGGTAAAAGTGATAGACCTACCCGAAGGCAAGGATCCCGACGAGTTCATAAAAGCAAGAGGGAAAGAGGCTTTCGAAGAGTTGGTCAAGTCAGCGCAGAATTTTATTGATTACAGGCTCAATTCGGCAAAAAAGGGCCTTGACTTAAAATCTCAGGAAGGAAAACTAAAATTTATAAAGAGGGCCGTATTAATTTTGGCGGAAATAGAAGACGGTGTGGAAAGGGAGCTTTATGTTCAAAAGATTTCCGGAGAGTTAAATATCCCTAAGAGTGTACTTTATGAGGAAGTTAATAAAACAAGGACCCAATCGATTATGCCAAACATTGGCTCAAAGTATAAAAACAGCCAATTAAGGGATAATAATAAAGAATTGACAAAAATAAAATTTATCTCGGGTTTTTACAGAGTAGAAAGAAATCTTTTAAAAATGATGATAGAGGATGATGAAGTAAGGGAGAAGGTTATGGAGAGATTGTCGGCTTACAATTTCATAGATGTGAGGCACAGAAAAATTGCCGCCGTGGTGTTCGAAATGGCTCAGAAAAACGAATCTGTAACGCCTAAAGATGTGGCCGTGAAGTTGAAAGATGATCCTGACGCTGCGGCAGAACTGGCCAACATACTAATGGCGAACGAAAAGCAGGATGGAGAGATGGTAGACGAGTTAATAAGCCGGGTAAAGGAAAATTACTTAAAATTAGCGATAAAGAAGATAAGGAGTGAAATCCAACGGGCGGAGAAGGTGGGAGAAATAAAAAAAGCTCTTAACCTTCTTTCAACCTATCACAAATTAAAGCACGAAATAGAACAACTTAAGTCATACCTTACTGGGAAGGGGGGAATATGATGGCAACGGAAAAGGAAACCGAAAAGGTTAAGGTCGAAGAGGAAAAGGATCAGGCAAATGAACATGATAGAGAACAACAAAAAGAAAAGAAGGCGAAGCAGAGTAAAAAGGTCGACAAGATGAAAGCTGTAAAGGAACTCATTGAAAAAGGTAAAAAGACGGGGACGTTGACTTACAAGGAAATAATGGACACCTTGGCAGATTTTGAAGACCTAGATGCCGATCAAATAGATAAGATATATGAATCCTTCGAGGAAATGGGAATCGAGATTATAAACGATAACGATGATATACCGGAATCTTTGCTTGAAGATATTCCCCCGGAAGAGCTGGACCTGTCTGTTCCCGAAGGTGTGGCTCTAGATGACCCTGTCAGGATGTATTTAAAGGAAATCGGCAAAATACCGCTCCTCACGCCGGAAGAAGAGATTGAGCTGGCAAAACGCATAGAAAAGGGCGACAAGGAAGCCAAGAGGCGTCTTGCAGAAGCAAACCTAAGGCTTGTTGTCAGCATTGCAAAAAGATACGTCGGAAGGGGCATGCTTTTTTTGGACCTCATTCAGGAAGGAAACCTGGGCCTAATAAAAGCCGTGGAAAAGTTCGACTACCGCAAAGGATATAAATTCAGCACGTATGCGACTTGGTGGATCAGACAAGCCATAACCCGAGCCATTGCAGATCAGGCAAGAACAATTAGAATTCCGGTTCACATGGTGGAGACGATTAATAAGCTGATAAGGGTATCGCGCCAGCTCCTGCAGGAACTCGGTAGGGACCCGACGCCGGAGGAAATTGCCGAAGAAATGGAAATGCCTGTCGAAAAGGTGAGGGAGATAATGAAGATAGCCCAGGAGCCCGTGTCCCTCGAAACGCCTATAGGAGAAGAGGAAGACAGCCATCTTGGTGACTTTATCCCCGACGAAGAAGCCCAGGCACCGGCTGATGCCGCGGCTTACAGGCTGTTACGAGAACAATTGGAAGATGTCCTGGAAACCTTGACTCCGCGGGAAGAAAAGGTACTGCGGCTGAGGTTCGGACTCGACGATGGAAAGCCCAGAACCCTCGAAGAAGTGGGGCAGGTTTTCGGCGTTACTCGCGAGAGGATACGGCAGATTGAAGCCAAAGCTTTGAGAAAGCTGCGCCATCCGAGCAGAAGCAAAAAATTAAAGGACTTCCTTGAGTAAAAGCGGGGTAATCCCGCTTTTTTCTACTATTTGCTCTTAAAGGTGAAAAAAATGAAGTTGAGCGAGAGATTGCTGGAAATAGCCGGATTGGTGCCCCGGGGCAGTTGTGTTTCGGATGTTGGAACCGACCATGCGCTTTTGCCCGTATATCTGGTCAAAAACGGTATTGCTCAAAGGGTTATTGCGGTCGAGGCAAGATACGGGCCTTGGATGAGGGCCAGAGAAAATGTTAAGAAGGCAGGTCTTTCCGATTTTATAGATGTCCGGCTGGGGGATGGCTTTGAACCTTTAAAGCCAGGAGAGGTTGACGTAGCAATTATAGCCGGATTAGGGGGTGAAACTATATGGAGCATATTGGAGAAATCTCCCGACATCGTGAATTCTCTTTGCGCAATTATACTTCAGCCCATGAAAAATGCGCACAGATTGAGGAAGGTCCTTTTTGAGAATTGTTTTGAAATAACGGAAGAACGCGTGGTATGCAACAAGGGAAGGTACTTCGAAATAATTGTGGTAAAAAAGGGGACTTCCTGCTTTTTCAGCGAAGAGGATGTAATACTGGGTCCCGTATTGAAACAAAAGCGAACTCCGGAAGTACTTGAATATATCGAAGCGCGCCTCAATCGACTTTTTATTAAATTGAGGGAACTGGAAGGTCAAAACAGCGAGCATGCCAAAAAGGCAAGAAAATCCATGCTTAGGGAGATGGAATTGTTAAAAGGGGTGTTGGAAGAATGATCAGCATTCAGACTGTGATTAATTTGATAGAAAAGTTCGCTCCCAAAAAGCTTTCTTTAGAATGGGACAACGTAGGTTTGATGGTGGGAGCAAGCTCGGCGAAAGTAAAAAAGATACTCGTTGTACTTACAGTTACGCCCGGGGTGGTAGAATACGCCGCCTCAAGCGGCGTGGACCTGATTATTTCACACCATCCTTTCATTTTCAAACCTTTGAATTCCGTAAGGCAGGATTTACCAGTAGGGAAAATGATTATAGAGGCAATAAAGCATGATATAGCGATTTATTCTGCCCATACGAATCTGGATGTGGCAAAAGGAGGGATTAACGACCTTTTGGCGCAAAAATTAGGACTTGAAAAGGTAGAGGTGCTGGAAAAGACCTTCGAGGAACCGTTAAAAAAGATTGTGGTATACGTTCCTAAAGGATACGAGGAAGTGGTAAGGGATTCTATGGGTGATGCTGGTGCCGGACATATAGGGAATTACAGCCATTGCAGTTTCAATATTTCGGGTATTGGGACTTTCAAGCCTCTAGAGGGTTCGAATCCTTTTTTGGGGCGGCAAGGCGAGTTGGAAAGAGTGGAAGAAGTCAGGGTCGAGACCATTGCTCCCGCATCCCGGGTCAAAAAAATATTAAATGCAATGTTGAAAGTCCACCCGTACGAAGAAGTTGCTTACGATATTTATCCTGTGGAAAATGAAGGATGCGCTTTTGGATTAGGCCGAATAGGCTACCTAAAAACTCCCGTGACCTTAGGGGAACTCTGCCGTATTGTCAAACAAAAGCTAGAAGTAAAGTATTTGCGGGTGGTAGGGGAGTCCGATAGGAAGGTTTCTAAAATTGCCTTATGCGGCGGAGCAGGAGGAAGTCTTATATCGAAAGCAGTTTTTGCGGGGGCCGATGCTTACATAACGGGAGATATAAAGTACCACGAAGCTGAGGAAGCGAAAGCTTCCGGTATAGCCTTGATAGATGCTGGGCATTACTCTACGGAAAAGATAATATTAAATTTCCTGGTCGAGTATTTAAAGAAGGAACTGGCGGAGCTGGAAAGTGACGTTTCTGTAGAGGTTTATGATGAAGGCGACCCAATAAAAATAGTTTAAATAATAAAAAGCTGGAAATCATCTTCAAATCAGAAAAATATAAAAACAATACAATCCCTAGAGATTGAAAAATATAACCGAAATTGATAAAATAAAAAAAGAACCGCCAATAATCTTATGTCAATGCTTTCAGGGGGTGAGTGCCCATAGGTGCATAGTATATCGTGAGATTTGCGGTAAAATACATATAAATATAAGTAATTAAATAACAGGAGGTATTATGGAGAGGTTAAAAGTATACGTAGACGGAGCTTCCCGGGGAAATCCTGGAGATGCAGGGATTGGCATAGTGATGTTGGATGAAAACGGTAACGTGGTTAAAGAAATGAGCGACTACATCGGGCAAACAACGAACAACATAGCTGAGTACACGGCTCTTATAACTGCCCTGAAAGAGGCGCTCGAGATGGGCTGCGAAGAAGTCGAAGTATTTTCCGACAGCGAGCTCATGGTAAAGCAAATAAACGGACAGTACCAGATTAAAAATGAAGGGATAAAGCGCCTTTATTCCCAGGTGACCCAGTTGATGAAAGAGTTCAGGAGTTTCAGCATAAATCACGTGAGGAGAGAATACAATAAAAGGGCTGACGAGCTCGCCAACGAAGGCATTGACATGGCCCTCGGCGAGGAAGAGGTTATTGACATTTAAACGAAGTCATGTTATAATGTCCTTCCGGCAAAAAGGTGATGAGTAGGTCGGATGGTCGCGGGTTTGTGCCCGAGGAAAGTCCGAGCTCCACAGGGCAGGGTGCTGGGTAACACCCAGTGAGGGCGACCTCAAGGAAAGTGCAACAGAAATATACCGCCCGGTAAAAGCTTTTACCGGGTAAGGGTGGAAAGGTGAGGTAAGAGCTCACCAGCGGTCAGGCGACTGGCCGGCTATGTAAACCCCACCTGGAGCAAGACCAAATAGGGGAGCATATGCGGTGGCCCGCCGCGCTCCCGGGTGTGGTCGCTAGAGGTGTCAGGCAACTGTCACCCAAGATAGATGACCATCCTCGACAGAACTCGGCTTACAGACCTACTCGTCCTCTAATAAAACTTAAAAACTCAAGGCGTTGAGCCTTGAGTTTTTAAGTTTTACTCAGCTTTTTTTCCGAAGATTCACCGGAAGACTTGCTTTCCGATGAAGTTTCACCAGAACCCTTTCGGACGTAATCGGTTATATGGAAGCCCGATCCTTTAAAAACCAGACCCACGTTTCGGCTAATCAGACGCTTAACCGGATTTCCGCAGGTCGGGCATTTTTCTAATGGGGATTCAGTTATAGCCTGTTCCAGTTCAAAATCGCCGCACCTTTCACACCTGTATTCGTAAAGTGGCATTGGTAGCACCTCCTGTATAGCAACATTTACACGAGTTCACAAGAGATTATATACAACGGTTTTTTCCCTTTGTCAAGTCGTCATAAAATAAATTTCTGAAGGGAGAGGTATAGTGTTGGTAAGGCCAATGGTCCATGCGTTCGAGATATGGGGAACGAAAATGGTGCTCGACGTAAACAGCGGTTCCGTGTTCGAAGTAGACGACCTGGTATACGATGTACTTAAATTTTACGAAGAACTTTCCCCGGAGGATGTCATCGCTAAATTAAGGGAGAAATATGCGGAATCGGAAATCGAAGAGGCCATAGAAGAACTGGACATGTTAAAAGCTCAGGGCCTCCTTTTTTCCGGAGCGAACCTTGATCCGGCCGTAGAACTTTTAAACGAAAAAAAATACGTAAAAGCTCTTTGCCTCAACGTGGCTCACGATTGCAATTTGAGGTGCAGGTATTGTTTTGCATCGAAAGGACATTACGATGGTGCGCGGCAGGTGATGAGCGAAGAGGTGGCAAAAAATGCTATAGACTTCCTTTTACAACGTTCGGGGGGACTAAAAAATTTGGAGGTGGATTTTTTTGGCGGAGAACCTTTGATGGCTTTTGATACCATAAAATATGTGGTTTCCTACGCGAGAAGTTTGGAAGACAAATATAACAAAAAATTCCATTTTACGGTTACCACCAATTGTCTTTTGCTCGACGATGAAATAATGGATTATTTGCATAAAAACATGGACAATATAGTGATGAGTTTGGACGGGAGAAAGATGGTAAACGACAGGATGCGGGTGCGGGCCGACGGCTCGGGAAGCTACGACAGGGTTGTTTCGAATATAAAAAAACTGGTGGCCTTGAGAAAAAGGGACGGCAAGGATTACTACGTCAGGGGTACATTCACAAAGTACAACCTGGACTTCGCAAAAGATGTCATTCATATTGCAGACCTCGGTTTTGAGGAGATTTCCGTCGAGCCGGTTGTTGGAAAAGAAGGGGATTTTCTGATCGATGAAGGAGATTTGGAAACCGTTTACCGACAGTACGATGAAATTGCAAGAGAATACGTCAAAAGAAAGACGACGGGGGAAAATCCGTTTAGATTTTATCACTTCAATATAGACATTTATAAAGGTCCATGCCTGCAAAAGAGGCTTTCGGCGTGCGGTGCCGGCAGGGAATACCTCGCAGTTACTCCGGACGGAGAGATATACCCGTGTCACCAGTTCATAGGCAAGAGGGAGTTTGTTCTAGGGGACGTTTTTGAAAAAACTCTTGATGAGGATGTTATAAAAAAGCTAAAGGATACCCACGTCCTTGCAAAACCTGATTGCGTATCGTGCTGGGCCAAGTTTTTCTGCAGCGGTGGCTGCAGCGCCAACAATTATGAGATGAACGGGGATTTAAATTTACCCAATAAAATATCCTGCAGTTTGCAGAAAAAAAGAATCGAGTACGCGCTTTACCTTGCTGTAAAGGCTGGAATGCAAAGTGAAAAAAACAGATTGCTATGCTGATAAATTGCAAAAAGCGACAATATTCCAGCAATTTCAATAATACTAAATCGCAAAATATGGTGATACATGTAAGAAGAGATAAAAAATGGAAGTAAAATATAACTGATGAAAAAAATGCGGATATAATCAGAAAATACGGTCGTTGATAATGCCGTTGAACTATGATAAAATGGCCTAGTAAATCGATACAGAGGGGAAATTATCATGGCAGCTGCATTGACTAAACTCAACCAGGAGATTGTAAGGCTAAAAAGGGAGCTTAACGAAAAGCTGGAGAAAAAAAACCTTTTAGCTAGCGAAGTCTACGCTTTGAGCTTGCGGCTTGATAAGCTCATTTTGGCTTATCACAGAGCATCCGTTAAAGCTGAATAGGTGTTCTTTTAAATGCTGCTTTTGCAGCATTTTTATTTTTTGACTTATTTTTTCAGGTTTTATATAATTGACTCTAAGAATTACTTTGTGAGGTGTGATTTTATATGGCGCTTTTAACCATCGATGATGTGGAAAACTTGAGCCGGGCTGATATAAAGAAAATTTACTCCGAGTACGTAAATCCCGGACTTGCGATGATGATGGGGCTTTTAAATTTTGATAGGATTTACGTGAAGGCGGAGGGTTGTTATGTTTGGGACGCCGAAGGTCAGAAATACCTCGATTTTTTAGGGGCTTACGGAGCGCTGAATTTGGGACATAATCCACCTGAAGTGTTGGAGGCTATAAAAAAGGTGAGCCAAAAGCCCAATTTACTACAGGCGACTATAAATCCGTATGCGGCAGCCTTGGCCCACAATCTTTCAAAAGTAACACCCGGAAATCTAAAACACAGCTTTTTTTGCAACAGCGGAGCCGAGGCCGTAGAAGGTGCTTTAAAAACGGCAAGGGCGGCTACGCGATGTCAAAAGATAATTTCTTGCGATGGCGCTTTTCACGGAAAGACTTTTGGTGCGTTATCGGCTACCGGACGGGATAAATACAAGGGCCCCTTCTTGCCCCTGGTGCCGGAATTTGAGACCATACCGTTCGGAGATTTGGATGCGCTTGAAGCAAAATTAAAAGGAGGTAACGTGGCCGCGTTCATAGTGGAGCCGATACAAGGGGAAGCAGGGATTATTGTGCCTCCGAAGGGATATTTAAAAGGGGCAAGAGACCTTTGTACAAAATATGGAGCCTTGCTGGTAGTCGATGAAATACAAACAGGTTTAGGCAGGACGGGAAGCATGTTTGCGTGCGAACAAGAAGATGTGGCACCGGATATAATGTGCGTTGCAAAATCGTTAGGGGGCGGAGTGATGCCTATTGGAGCATTCATCGCCACCGATGAAGTTTGGGAAAGAGCTTATTCCGGGATGGAAAGATGTCTTCTGCATACATCGACTTTTGGCGGAAACACTTTAGCGTGTGCTGCGGGTATAGCCTCCATCAATGCCATAAAAGAAAAAAGACTGGCCGAAAGAGCTGCAGAACTGGGAGACTATTTCCTAAACAGATTGAAAGGCCTTAAGGAAAAGTTTGGCATAATAAAGGAAGTTCGCGGAAGGGGGCTTATGATAGGTATCGAGTTCGAGCCTCCGGTAAAGGGATTCATAAACAGGATAACGGGCGGAGTTATAAATAAGCTGTATGAAGAATTCACGGGAGCACTGGTGGCTGGAGAGCTGCTCAATAAGCACAGGATAATCACTGCATACACCCTTAATAATCCCAATGTTATAAGGTTGGAGCCGCCGCTTATTGTGACGAAAGAGGATATTGACCAGGTGGTTGATGCCCTGGAGGATATCTTTACTAGATACAGAGGGTTTATGGGTATGACTTTGAATGCCATAAAATCGGCTGCCAGTTCTATACTATCGAAGTAGCTGTTTGAATAAACATAAGCGATAAAGACAAAAAAGGTAAGCAACCTGGTTTTGTTGCTTACCTTTTTTTCTGTAGTTATTGCGCAAAATGAAAATGGTCGGGACGGCGGGACTTGAACCCACGACCTTTCGGACCCGAACCGAACGCGCTACCAAACTGCGCTACGTCCCGACGACAATTATTATACTATAAACCTAGATTTTTTTCAAACCTTTTTTTCAATCAACTAATTCATATCAATATATGGCATAAACTAAAAGTAGGTCCTGAATTGTAATGCGTAAGAGGATTTTTTTAATAAAAAGAGAAATAAAAGGAAGTAAGTTTATTTTACTGGAGGAGGTAGGGAGTTTGGACAGACTCTTTAAACGCAAAACTTTAGACAATGGAATAAATCTTTATATCCATTCTATCGACAAATTTAAAACCATAACAGTTTGTGCTTTTATACACCAGAATTTGGATAAGAGCACGGCCACGAGAACCGCTCTGTTACCTTTTGTATTGAAACGAGGCAGCCATAAATTTCCAAGTTCAAGGCATATCAGCGTTTGCCTTGAAGAACTTTACGGTGCCGATTTCGGAGCTGATATAATAAAAAAAGGTGAAAGGCAAATAATTCAATTTTTCATTGAAATGGCAAATCCCAAGTACACCGCTTCTGAGGATAAAATTTTAGATGAAGGTCTTGCACTCTTTAAGGATGTTATCTTAAATCCGCTGACCGAAGGAACCGCCTTTAAAAAGGATTTCGTGGAACAGGAGAAAGATGTCTTAAAGCGGAACATTGAGGCTTTATTTAATGACAAATTTAACTACGCCATAGAAAGATGCTTTCAAGAAATGTGCAAGGGGGAGCCCTTCAGCGTGTACAAGTACGGCAGTGTTTCGGATTTGCCGGAAATAAAAAGCGAAGACCTTTACGATTTTTATAAAATGGTCATAAAAAGCAGGCCGATGGATATCTTCGTTCTGGGAGAGGTGAATGAAGAGCAAATTTATGAGAAGTTAAACAGCCTTTTTTCAAACGAGCGCCAGGAAGAGAAAATTGCTAGTACCGTTGTAGTAAAAGAAGTTGAAAGGGAAAAATTTGTGGAAGAAAAGCAAGAGGTGAATCAGGGCAAGCTTTCCTTAGGTTTTAGAACCGGCACGCGGTACGGCGATGAAGATTTTTACGCTTTGGTGGTATTTAACAGCATCTTCGGCGGAGGCCCGCATTCTAAGCTGTTTCAAAATGTAAGGGAGAAGGAAAGTCTGGCTTATTATGCTTTTTCGCGTCTGGAAAAAAGCAAGGGCTTAATGTTGGCAAGCTGCGGCATTGATTTTGACAAGCTCGAAAAGACTATAGAAATAATAAAAGAGCAATTGAATGATATAAAAGAAGGGCGTATTTCCGATTATGAGTTTGAAAGCTCTAAGAAGTCCATCATTAACTCTTATAAAGAGGCAGAGGATAGCCCGGCCATGATTATAAGCCTTTACCTGGATGGCATCATAAACAGCGTGGAAGAGTCGATACAGGAAATCATTGAAAAAATCCGGAATGTCACGAAAGAAGATGTGGTGAAGGTGGCTCAAAAGGTAAAGCTAGATACCATATATTTTCTAAACAAAAAGTAGTCGGGGTGAGAGTTATGAATTATATAGGAGAGAACCTTCTGTCTAGGGAATTTGACAACGGACTTAAAGCTTACGTTATTCCTAAGAAGAATTTCAATAAAGTATATGCCGTTTATTCTACAAAATACGGTTCAATAGACAATGAATTCGTAGTTCCGAGGACGGGAGAGAGTTTAAAAGTGCCTGAAGGAATAGCGCATTTCCTTGAACATAAAATGTTCGAGATGCCTTATGGAAATGTCTTTGATAAATATGCCGAACTTGGAGCTTCTTCTAATGCATATACGAACTATACAAATACCACCTATCTTTTTTCTACAACTTCATCCTATGAAGAGTGCATGAGGCTTTTGCTTGAATTTGTCGAAACCCCTTACTTTACGAAAGAAAGTGTGGAAAAGGAAAAGGGTATCATAACGCAGGAACTCAGGATGTATGAAGATGACCCGGAATGGCAGGTTATGCTCAATCTGCTTAAAGCTCTGTACCACCGGCATCCGGTAAGAGATGATATAGGAGGTACCGTGGAGTCGATTCAGAATATAGATGTTGATACTCTGTACAAGTGTTATGAGACCTTCTATCATCCGAGCAACATGGTGATTTTCGTGACCGGTGCGGTAGATGCAGATAAAGTTTTTGAGATTATCGAGGAACGGGAAAATAAAAGAGGCAAACTTTCTCAAAGTGAAATAAAAAGAATTTATCCTGAAGAACCCGATACGGTAAATAAGCCCCGCATAGATGTAAAACTGTCGGTAAGCCGTCCGCTTTTTCTGATGGGATTTAAAGATAACGATGTGGGTTATGACGGGATAGAGCTCCTGCAAAAAGAAATTATAACGAGCATATTGCTGGAAATTATTTTCGGGAAGAGCTCCCTCACTTATGAAAAGCTTTATGAAGAAGGACTTATAGATGACCGGTTTAGTTTCGGATACGAAGGCCAAAAAGGCTACGGATTTTGCACCATCGGTGGAGAGACAAAAGATCCGGAGAAATTAAAGGAAATGTTGGTTGTAAGTATAAGTGAGGCGAAAGAAGGAGGTCTGAAAGAGAAAGATTTTGAAAGAGTAAGGAGGAAATATTTGGGCGACTATATTCAGGGATTTAATTCCCTTGAGTTTATAGCCAATTCATTTGTATCGTATTACCATCGAAACATAAATATTTTTGACTATCCCGATGTATTAAAACAGATAACCTTTGAAGAAGTAAAAAAGAGAATGAATGAATTTTTTGATTTTGAACGAATGGCGGTTTCTATGGTGTATCCAAAATAATGCGCAAAAAATAGCACTTTTTGACGAGAAATGTGGGGCAAAAGCCTCACTTATTTTTATTGTTTTTTTTTGTCGCAAGGGAGGAATTTAAAAACGAGCCGTAGAATAGTTAAAGTGGTATAAAGTGGTGGAAAGTGGAGGAAAAGTCTCTAAAGGGGAGCGCAGGAAAATGCTGATGGGACAGTTCCAGCATTCGCTGGACCCGAAGGGAAGGTTAATAATTCCATCTAAGTTCCGCGAACAACTGGGGGAAAGTTTTATCCTCACGAAGGGTTTAGACCGCTGCTTGTTCGTGTACCCTAAAAGTGAGTGGGTAATGCTGGAACAAAAATTAAAAGCGCTTCCCCTGACAAAAAAGGAAGCGAGGGCATTTATCAGGCTTTTCTTTTCAGGAGCTGTGGAAGCGGAATTGGACAAGCAGGGCAGAGTATTAATTCCTCCTGTGCTGAGAGAATATGCGCGGATAGAAAAGGAAGTGGTGATAATAGGAGTTTCCAACAGAGCGGAAATATGGAGCGCCAAGGAATGGGAAGCTTACAGCAAAGAAGCTGAGGATTCTTATGAAGAGATAGCCGAAAACATGGTAGAGTTGGGAATATAGGTGATGCAAAATGGATTTTCTTCATCAACCGGTTTTGTTAAAGGAGGCCATAGAATTGCTCAACCCCAAATGGGGCGGAGTCTATGTAGACGCTACCCTTGGGGGAGGCGGTCATTTTTCGGAGATACTAAAGAGAATAGGGCCTGACGGAAAGGCAATAGGAATAGACCGGGACGAAGATGCGATTAAAAATGCGAAGGATAAGTTTTCGGCTTTCCAAAATGTTTTTATAATCCACGGTAATTTCAAGAATATAAAGTGTATAGTTGAAAGCCTTGGTTTTAAGACTGTGGACGGCGTTATATTCGACCTGGGGGTTTCTTCATTTCAATTGGAGGAAAAAAGTCGGGGCTTTTCCTACATGCAGGATGCGCCCCTAGATATGAGGATGGACAGGAGTCAGAAGCTCACCGCAAGGGATGTGGTGAATAACCTGGAGAAAAGGGAGTTGGCAAGAATAATAAAGGAATATGGAGAAGAGAAATGGGCTGATAGAATAGCCGAGTTCATAAGTGAAAAAAGAAAAATAAAGCCCATAGAAAGTACTGGAGAGTTGGTGGATATTATTAAAGCGGCTATTCCTGCAAGGGCAAGAAGACAAGGCCCTCATCCAGCGAAGAGAACTTTTCAGGCCCTGAGGATTTTCGTAAACGACGAACTTGAGATTTTATCCCAAAGTTTAAAGGATGCGGTGGAGCTCTTAAAACCGGGGGGCAGAATATGTGTTATTTCTTTTCACTCGCTGGAAGATAGAATAGTAAAGCATACTTTTAAAGAACTTGCGAAGAGTTGTACTTGTCCAAAAGATAGTCCTTTGTGCAGGTGCGATAGACAAGAAAATCTGAAAATACTTACTCCAAAGCCAATATTGCCGTCTCAAGATGAGTTAGAGAATAATCCAAGAGCGAGAAGTGCTAGATTAAGAGCCGGCGAGAAGCTAAGTTCTAAATAACAGGGGGAGTGAATAAAGTGGTAGTAGCTCCAAAAACCTCATATCGGCGAATGCAGCAATATATACCCCGCCAGTTTGAACAGACAAAAGCTAGGACGAAAACTAAAGCGAAAGAAAAAGTTCGTTACATCTTAAGTGTTATTGTGGTAACCTTAGCAACTTTGCTGCTTCTTACAAGGTACTCGTTTATAATCGAAACTCAATATAAAGTTGAAAAATTAAAAGCTGAAGTTGCCAAGTTAGCTAGTGAAAACGAAAGCTTAAAAGTAAAAATAGCTGACTTAAAATCTACTGAGAGGATAGAAAAGATTGCAAAAGCCAATTTGAAGATGCACGAACCTGACGACGAACAGATAAGATACCTTGAGAGGTAAGCCATTTGCAGGGGGATTTTCCATGGCCCACGGTAGCAAAATTGTTAAGAAACGACTTGTCTTTTTGCTTTTGATATGCTTTGCACTGAACATTGCTATCGTAGGAAGAGTTTTTTATATTCAATTTGTCCGAGGTGACGAGTTAAGGTCTAAAGCAAAAAAACAGTGGACAAGGGATTCGCCGGTGGAACCGAAAAGAGGAACCATATACGACAGAAACATGAATCCGCTTGCCATTAGTGCCAGCGTAAAGTCGGTTATGGCAAGTCCCCCCGATATCGAGGATGTGGAAAAAACTGCCTCTTTGCTATCTCCGGTTTTGAATATAGACAAAGAAGTGCTGATTAAAACCCTTGAAGAGGCGAAAAAAAAGAAGAGAGGCTCTATATTCATAAAGAGAAAAATTACTGATGAGGAGGCAGAAGCCGTTAGAACACTTAAACTAAAGGGGATTTATTTTACCGAAGAAAGCAAAAGGTTCTATCCTGAAAAAAATTTGGCGTCTCACGTGTTAGGGTTTACCGGAATTGACAGTCAGGGACTAGACGGGGTGGAGTTGATTTACGACAAATATTTGAGAGGCGTTCCTGGAAGAATTATATCTGAAAAGGATGCTCTTAGCCGGGAGCTCCCCTTTGGCTTGGAGAAATATATCCCACCCGAAGAAGGATTGGGTTTAGTGCTTACTATTGACAAAGTGATACAATACATAGCCGAAAGAGAACTGGAAAAAGCCATTGCAGAAAATGACGCTAAGAAGGGTACAATAATAGTAATGGATCCCAAAACTGGAGAAATTCTAGCTCTGGCAAACAAACCGGATTACGACCCTAACAATTATAAAAACTATTCTTCTTCGGTATGGAGAAATAGCGCAATATCTGATGTATACGAACCTGGGTCGACTTTCAAGATAGTGACAGCAGCAGCCGCTCTTGAAGAGGGTGTTGTCGGTCCTGATGATAAATTTTATGACCCCGGCTACGTGGTTGTGTCAGGTGTCAGGATAAAATGCTGGAGAGCTGGAGGCCATGGCAGCCAGACTTTCGCCCAGGTTATACAGAATTCCTGTAACCCTGGTTTTGTGGAAGTTGCATCAAGATTGGGTAAAGAAAAATTTATCAAATACATAAAAGGTTTCGGTTTCGGAGACCCCACCGGCATTGATCTTCCAGGAGAAGCTAAAGGTATTTTTAATCCCAACAAAGTAGGACCTGTAGAGCTTGCCACTATTTCTTTTGGCCAGGGAATTTCGGTCACCCCAATCCAATTAATCACGGCTGTAGCTGCGGTGGCCAATGACGGAAAGATGACAGCACCCCATATAGCAAAGGCTTTGGTGGACAAGGAAGGCAAAATACTTCAAGAGTTCAAACCTAGAGTCACAAGGCAGGTAATATCTGAAGATACTGCTAAAGAACTTAGGAATCTTTTGGAAAGTGTAGTGGAAAACGGAACAGGTGGGAGAGCAAAAATCGAAGGTTATAAAGTGGCCGGAAAAACGGGTACTGCAGAAAAATACGCGGACGGTAAATATGTGGCATCGTTTGTGGGGTTTGCACCGGCCGACGACCCGCAGTTTGTCGTTTTGGTTATCATAGATGAACCGTCCACCGGAATATACTACGGCGGTCAAATAGCCGCTCCCATATTTCAAAAGGTGATGGCTGATATTTTGAAGTATAAGGGAGTAAAACCCCAGCTTTCAGAAAACAAGCAGAAAGAAGTTGTAAAAGTACCAGATGTAAGGAATTTATACGTGGAGGATGCAAAACAAATTCTAATAAAGCATAAGCTGTCGGTGCGGATAGAGGGACAAGGACTTGTTGTTTATGAGCAGGTTCCAGCGCCAGATTCAGAGATTCCGGCTGGTTCTACTGTCATTTTAAAGGTTTCCGAGGCAAAAACCGACAAGAATCCTGCTACTGTACCGGATCTGACGGGTAGGACAATGCGAGAAGCTAGCGAAATTTTAGACGCGGTAGGATTGAAAATAGATATCAAGGGCAGCGGCTTTGCTGTTCGTCAGAATCCTCCGCCGGGAGCGGAAGTGGAGATTGGTACAGTTGTGCAAGTATTTTTTGAACCGCCTAATTCTATAGATGACAATGAATAAAAAGCTGATGTCTAAGGGATTTCAAGGCTGTAAGGAAGGGAAATTAAGAAATGAAAGCAATGAATGTATTGGAAAATTTAAGCGAAATTTTAAGTGTAAAAGGACCGAAAGACATAAACATAGCAAGTATTACGTATGATTCAAGAAAGGTAGAAAAGGGAAGCCTCTTTGTGGCAATTCGTGGGTTTAAATTGGATGGGCACGATTTCATAGAAGACGCCATAAAAAATGGAGCAGTTGGGGTAATAGGAGAAAAGGAAATGAATTTGCCTGATGGAGTTCTCTACGTGAGGGTAAAAAACAGCAGAAAGGCACTGTCGCAAGCGTCTTCAATATTTTTCGGGAAACCGGCTGAAAAATTGAAAATTGTAGGCGTAACTGGGACCAACGGAAAGACGACAACCACTTATCTCATAAAAGCCATATTAGACGAGGCAGGCCTCCCTAGTGGGGTAATAGGAACTGTAGGTTTGTGTATTAAAGATAAAGTATTGCCTTCTGAACGAACTACTCCCGAATCGCTGGATTTAAACCGTATCTTTGTGGAAATGCTGGATGAAGGGGTAGAATACGTTTCTATGGAAGTTTCTTCACACTCCCTTAAACTTCACAGGGTAGATGACATAAGATTTGAGGTGGGAGTTTTCACAAATTTAACGCAGGATCACCTGGATTTCCACGAAAGTTTTGATGACTACTATTCTTCCAAGAAAAAATTGTTTTACCTCTCCAAAAGGGCAGCCATAAATATCGACGATCCAAACGGGAGGCGTATGTGCGGAGAATTGGACATACCTACTTTAACTTACGCTATTGAAGGAAAGGCTGATTTAAAAGCTGAAGATGTTAGAATTGATTCAAATGGAGTAACCTTTAAATTAAATTTTTATGGAAAACAAAAAAATATAGTCTATAAAGTGCCTGGGAAATTTAGCGTATATAACTCACTTGCTGCCATCTCTGCATGCCTTTTTCTTGGAATAGACCTTGATACCATGGCGAAGGCGCTAGAAAAGGTAAGGGGTGTGCCGGGAAGGTTTGAACCGGTGGATGAAGGGCAGGATTTCACGGTTATAGTTGATTACGCCCATACGCCGGATGGTCTTGAGAACGTGTTAATGACTATAAAATCTTTTGTAAAAGGTAAAATTATAACTGTGTTTGGCGCGGGTGGGGACAGAGACCGGTCGAAAAGGCCACTTATGGGAAGAGTCGTTTCCGAGTACTCGGATTATTTCATAATAACTTCCGATAATCCCAGGAGCGAAGACCCGGAAGCGATTATAAACGACATAGAAAAAGGCTTAGACAAAAACAGCAAATACGAAAAAATAGTCGACAGAAGAGCGGCAATAAAGAGGGCTATCGAGATGGCGTCAAGAGGAGATGTAGTTTTGATTGCAGGAAAAGGGCATGAAAATTATCAGATAATAAAGGACGAAGTTATCCCATTCGATGACAGAGAAGTGGCTCGCGAATTCTTGAAAGAGAAGGGGAGAATGCGGTGAAACCTATCTCTTACGAAGAAATTGTCAAAGCTACTGGAGGCCAGATGGAAAAAAATATTGAGGGCGAGATTTCCGGCGTTTCTACCGATTCGAGGACGATAAAACCTGGAGAACTTTTTGTCCCGTTGATAGGAGAGAAATTCGACGGCCACGATTTTATAAAAACGGCTTTCGAAAGAGGAGCTGGGGCGTCTCTCTGTTCGGAAGATAGAAAATACAAAATTTCGGATTTGGACTTTGAAAAACCTTTGATTCTGGTAAAAGATACAAAAGAAGCCTTTCTTAAACTTGCCAAATATTACCGCTCGCTTTTTGATATACCCTTTGTTGCGATTACAGGTAGCGTGGGAAAGACTTCAACTAAAGAAATGGTAGCAGCAGTTCTTGGAAAAAGGTATAAGGTGCTGAAGAATGAGGGAAATTTTAACAACGAAATCGGGTTGCCCCTTACCATCTTTCGGCTGGACGACCACGAAATAGGGGTCGTGGAGATGGGCATGAGCGGCTTCGGTGAGATACGGCGCCTTTCCATTTTGGTAAGGCCGAAGGTGGGAGTGATAACCAATATTGGCGTCTCTCATATCGAGAAATTGGGGAGTAAGGAGAATATAGCCAAGGCAAAACTGGAGATTGCCGAGGTATTATCCGAAAAGGATCTGATGGTGTTGAACGCCGATAGCCCCGAACTTTATGCGAAAAAAGGAAAGCTGCTCCCCCGGACCTTGTTTTTCGGTATCGAAAAAGGTGACCTTAAGGCGGAGGATATAGTATCTCTAGGACAGGACGGAATGAAGTTCAGGGTTATCGGCAATGGAATTGATTTTTCGGTAAAAATTCCCTTCGTCGGCATCCATCAGGTATATAACGCCCTAGCTGCCGTAGCGGTGGGGCTGGAATTTGGATTAAGCGTCGAAGAGATACAAAGAGGGTTGATTGATGCAAAACCATGCAAAATGAGATTGGAATTTAAAAAATCACGCACCGGTGCTACCGTTATCGACGATTCATATAATGCAAGCCCTGACTCCATGAAAGCGGCCTTGAGGGTCTTGAGCGAGCTCGGAAAAGGTAAGAAAAAAGCAGCTGTCCTCGGCGACATGCTGGAATTGGGGGATTATGCTGCCGACGCCCACCGGGAGGTAGGGAAGTGCGCGGCGGCGGTGACCGATATTCTCGTTTGTATAGGAAAGCACGCTGTAGATCTGGCAAGAGGAGCCTTAGAAGGGGGATTGAGCAGCCGCTTTATTTATACTTTCTCAAAGAAGGATGAAGCTATAGCTTGCATGGAAAAGCTCGTGGGAGATTGTGATATAATTTTGGTTAAGGCATCAAGAGGTATGAAGATGGAGGAGATAGTTGATTTTTTAGTTGGGAGGTCGTAACAATGAAAACCGCATTTCTTGTAGCAGCGACTGCATTTGCATTAGCAGCATTATCCGGAATCGTGGTGATACCTATTTTACAAATATTGAAGTTTGGTCAAACGGTGAGGGACGACGGCCCAAAGAGGCACCTAAAAAAAATGGGAACACCCACGATGGGTGGAATTATGTTAATACCGGCCATAGTATTTTCCACACTGTTTTTTTACAAAGGAAGTCCTTATGCGCTGGCAGCCGTTTTATCCACTGTCGGATTTGGCCTCATAGGTTTTGTGGACGATTACATAAAGGTAGTCAAAAAAAGGCCGTTAGGATTGAGAGCTAGTCAAAAGTTACTTTTCCAAATTCTTCTTTCTATTTTAATTACTTTTTTTGGCTTAAGTGTCCATCCAGGTTCAACGATAGTTTTTTTTCCATTCATAAAAAACGGCATTGACCTTGGACTTATATACATCCCGTTTACAATATTTGTCATACTCGGAACGGTAAACAGCGTGAATCTTACCGATGGATTGGACGGGTTGGTTTCGGGAATTTCAGTAATAGTAGGGTTTGCATATACGGTAATTTATTTTTTTCTTGGCCTGCAGGACCTGGCCTTGTTTAGTTCAGCCATCAGCGGCGCTTGCCTTGGTTTTCTGCTTTATAATCGCCACCCGGCTAAAGTGTTCATGGGCGACACGGGGTCCTTGGGACTTGGAGGGGCTATATCCGCCCTGGCCGTGCTCGGGGGAACTCAATTTTATCTAGCCCTAATCGGCTTTATTTTCGTAATAGAAACTTTTTCAGTAATTTTGCAGGTGATTTATTTCAGGCTAACGGGCAGGAGAATTTTCAGGATGAGTCCTTTGCACCATCACTTCGAGCTGGGCGGTTGGAGCGAATTAAAAGTGGTCGTAGTCTTTTGGTTGATTGCGACCGTATCGGCTTTAAGCGGAGTTATGGTATTTTTGTCAACAGAGATCTTTTTTTGAAAAAAAGGAGGGCAAGCAATGGAATTAAGGGGCAAAAAGGTTTTAGTAGTGGGGCTTGCAAGAAGTGGGGTAGCAGCTTCCATTGAGCTTTCGGGAATGGGGGCTAAGGTAATAGCCAACGACATAAGGAAAAAGGAAGAGATGAAAGAAGTTGTGGACAAATTAAGCAATAGAGGAATCGAATTATTTTTCGGCGGCCATCCGCTGACGCTTTTGGAAGGTACGGATCTAATTGTAATAAGTCCGGGGGTTCCAAGCGATATTCCTCTCATCGAAGAAGCTAGGAAAAGAGGTATCCCTGTAGTAAGCGAGCTGGAACTCGGATACTGGTACACCAAAGCTCCAATAATTGCGGTTACGGGGACAAACGGAAAGACCACCACCACCACTCTTATAGGCGAGATACTCAAAAATGACGGGAAAAATATATCCGTTGCAGGAAACATAGGAACGCCCTTGATTCAAGAGGCTGACAAAAAGGGCCAAAAAGACTACGTCGTCGTGGAAGTGAGTAGTTTCCAACTAGAAAATATACTCTACTTCAAACCGAAAGTGAGCGTAATACTGAACATAACCGAAGATCACCTTAACCGGCACAAGACTTTCGAAAATTACATTGAAGCTAAAGCGAGGATTTTGGAAAATCAAGATGAAAACGATTTTTCTGTTCTAAATTATGACGATCCTGTTGTAGCGGGTCTGGCAAAAAGAGCAAGGAGCAGGGTGGTATTTTTCAGCAGAAAACAGGAGCTTTCCAAAGGCGTTTTCGTCAAAAATGGCGTTATATTGATAAAGGAAAATGGATTTATTTATCCGATTTTGGAGGCAAAGGATCTGGGTATAAAAGGTGCCCATAATCTTGAAAACGCCCTTGCCGCGGTAGCAGTGGCATGGATCACCAAGACGAATTTGAATAACCTGGCCGAAACCCTGAAAGATTTCAAAGGAGTCGAGCACAGGCTGGAATACGTAGATACTATCGATGGCGTGAAGTTTATCAACGACTCGAAAGGAACGAATCCCGATGCTGCTCTGAAGGCTTTAGAGGCGGTGGAAGGTCCGATAATTTTGATAGCCGGGGGTTACGACAAAAAGGTGGACTTTCGACCTTTTGTCAGAGCGTTTTTTGGTAAAGTTAAAAAAGCTGTGTTGATTGGGGCTGCAGCCGAACAGATTGAAAAGGCCGCAAGGGAAGAGGGGTTTTACGAAGTAGAAAAGGCCTCGTCAATGCACGAAGCAGTTAAGATTGCAAAAGAATCTGCGGAGCCGGGAGATACAGTACTTCTTTCACCAGCATGTGCAAGTTGGGATATGTTTTCAAATTTCGAAGAACGTGGAAGGGTATTCAAAGAAGCAGTGCGTTTGCTTAAAATTTAGAGGGGGGCGTTAATCATGAGATACAGAAATCCCCCAGACTTTGTCATCATGTTTGTAGTTCTGGTGCTTTTGTGCTTTGGAATAATAATGGTCTTCAGTTCCAGCAGCGTATGGGCGTATTACGTTCATAAGGATAGCCTTTACTTTTTAAAAAGGCAACTGGTAGCGGCTTTTTTGGGACTTGCAGCAATGGTATATTTCATGAATTATGAATATTGGCAGGTAAAAAAGTACGAAAAAACCATCTTAATTTTAATGTATGTCCTTCTTGTTGCGGTATTAATTCCTGGGATTGGATTAAAGATAAATGAGGCAAGGCGATGGATTGGAGTAGGTTCTTTTACAGTACAGCCTTCAGAAATTGCAAAGCTTGGAATGGTTGTATACCTTTCTTGTACTCTTGAACGAAAGCAGGAGGATATAAAAAGTTTTTTCAAAGGACTGCTTCCCGTATTGCTGGTGACCGCTGTAACATGCGGGCTAATCGTTATAGAACCGCACCTCAGCGCGGCTGTTCTTATAGGAATGCTCTCGATGGTAATGCTATTCGTAGCAGGAGCAAGTATTTCACAGATGCTATCGTTGGGAGGGGCAGGGCTTTTTTTAGTGGTAGTGCTTATAATTGTGGAACCGTATAGGATGGTAAGGTTGTTGTCTTTTATGAATCCCTGGGAAGATATCCGAGGAAGCGGTTACAATATAGTTCAGTCGCTTTATGCCTTGGGAGCTGGAGGACTTTTGGGAGTAGGCTTAGGACAGAGCCGGCAAAAATTTTTCTACCTCCCTGAACCTCAGACGGATTTTATTTTTGCTATAATAGGAGAAGAATTAGGTTTTTTAGGGGCGGTCTTTGTCATTTTTATGTTCACCGTTTTTATCTGGCGAGGGTACAGGGCGGCTTTGCATGCTCCTGATTTATTCGGGAAATTCATGGCTACAGGCATAACGAGCCTTATCGCCTTTCAATTTCTAATTCACGTAGCCGTGGTAACTGCATCTATGCCAGTTACGGGGATGCCGCTGCCTTTCATAAGCTACGGAGGTTCTTCACTTACTATAACGCTGGCTGAAGTTGGTATTTTGTTAAATATAACCAGATACTTGGAGGCAAAATGATATGCCCAAAAAGGTTATAATTGCTGGGGGCGGAACAGGTGGACACGTATACCCTGCAATCGCAATAGCTACTGGGTTGAAGGCAAAATTTGCGGAAGTAGATGTGCTTTTCGTAGGAACAGAAAAAGGACTGGAAAACGACCTTGTACCTAAGGCAGGTTTTGAACTCAAAAAAATCAGGGTAAGAGGCTTTAAAAGGAAGTTATCTCTGGAAAACATTTCAACTCTGAAAGAGGTAGCCCTGGGTGGACTCCAATCCCTGGCTTTGTTAAAAAAAGAAAAGCCGGATTTGGTTGTCGGAACTGGCGGTTATGTAGCAGGTCCCGTAGTTTTTTTTGCATCTATGCTGAAAATTCCAACTTTAATTCACGAACAAAACGTTAAACCCGGTATTACTAATAGAATCCTATCGCGTTTTGTGGATAAAGTGGCGGTGAGTTTTCCTGATTCTGTAAAGTACTTTCCGAAAGACAAGGTTGTAGTGACCGGCAATCCGATAAGGCCAGAGATTGTATTAACAGAAAAATCCAGAGCGCTGAAGGAGCTTGGTGTGGACAAGGAAAAACCGTTGGTCTTATCCTTTGGTGGAAGTCAGGGTGCTTTAAAGCTGAACGAAGCAGCATTGGAGCTAATCGATTTGATAAAGGAAGATAGTACTTTTCAACTCCTTCACATTACGGGCAAAAAGAATTACGATGATTTCATAAGCAAGCTGGAATATAAAGGAATAAATCCATCGGGTCTAGGACATATTAAAGTAAGGCCTTATGTTTACGAAATGCACTATGCTATAGCCGCTGCAGACCTTGTTGTCTCCAGGGCTGGCGCCATTACAATAGCAGAACTTACAGCCGCTGGTAAACCGGCAATTCTGATACCGCTGCCTACCGCAGCGGGTCAACATCAGGACTATAACGCTGGTTTTATGAGAAAAAATGGTGCAGCCGTAATCATTAAAGATAGAGAACTATCGGGAAAAAAGTTGTATGATACGATAAGAAATTTGCTATCCGACAGAAATACCCTTGTCGAGATGTCCAAAGCCAGCAAAAAGTTAGGGAGGCCTGATGCCTTGGAGAGAATATTAAAAGAAATTATTTCTCTAATAGACTAAAATTAACCTTTTATAAATCTTTTTTTCTGACATGGGGGCTATGGTAATATAGATATTGAAGTAGCACTTTGTAATTTCTGCGCATAATATATAGTATTCCTGATAAAGAGCGATTTAGGAATATCGGAAGGAGAGACCGAACTTGCTAGGCGATTATAAACGCATTCATTTTATAGGCATTGGCGGCACCGGAATGAGCGGGATAGCAAGGATAGCAAGAGAATTGGGATATGATGTGAGCGGTTCGGATTTGAAGCCTTCAGAAACCATAAATAGGTTGAAGAAGATTGGCGCCATGGTCTTCCTGGGCCACAGTGCAGAAAATGTAAAGGGTGCGGATCTTGTAGTTGTGTCATCTGCTATTCCACAGGACAATCCTGAATACTTGCAGGCCTTAAAAGAAAAGATACCCGTTATCCACAGGGCCGATGTTTTGAGCTTGTTGATGGCTGGGAAGAAAGGAATAGCGGTGACAGGTGCCCACGGGAAGACTACAACTACTTCGATGATTTCGCTGGTTTTAGAAAAGAGCGGTCTTGAGCCTACAGTGGTAATAGGCGGAGAGTTAAATGACATAGGAGGTAACGCTACCCTCGGAAGAGGGGAATATCTAGTAGCTGAAGCTGATGAAAGTGATGGTTCTTTCTTGAAGCTCCAGCCTTATATAGCAGTGGTAACAAATATAGAAAATGACCATTTAGATTACTACAAGGATATGAATACTATGAAAGAAGCTTACAAAACCTTTGTAAACGGCATTAGAAAAGACGGTTTTGCTTTGTTGGGGACCGACAATGAAAACGTAAGAGATATATTGGATGATTTAAGGGTTACTTACTTCACTTATGGGATAGACTATCCTGCAGATTACATGCCTAAGAATATACGAATAAATGGGTTAACTTCCTCATTTGAGGTTTACTACAATAATGACCCGTTGATTGAGCTGGAACTCAATGTTCCCGGAATGCATAATATATTTAATGCGACAGCAGCCGTTGCTATAGCTCACAGGCTCGGGTTGGAGATGGAAGGTGTAGCAAAAGCATTGAAAGTCTTTCGCGGGGCAAAGCGCCGGTTTCAGATTATTGGAGAGGTGGATAGTATAAAGGTTATTGATGACTACGCCCACCACCCTACGGAGATTAAAGCCACCCTCAAGGCTGCAAAATTGCAAAACCCCAAGAAGATTTACGCCATATTTCAACCTCACCGTTATACCAGGACTAAAATTCTTGCGGGAGAATTTGGTCTTGCATTTGACGATGCGGATGAAGTAATAGTAACAAATATATACAGTGCGGGAGAAAGGCCTATAGAAGGGGTATCATCTTTGCTTATAGTCAACACTTTGAAGGATAGGGGCAAAAAAGTCACTTACATCCACGATAAGGATGAAATACCAGACTTTATTATCCCAAAAGTATCACCAGGAGACTACGTTTTAACTATTGGGGCAGGTGATATATACCAGGTGGCGTACGAGATAGTAAAAAAGCTAAAGACTAAGGAAAGTTAAAAACCAAGGACAACAAAGCCGGTTAAACTACCGGAGGTGAATTTTTTGTGGGGGCTTGTGTAATTGTAGGGGGGTCAAAGCTTTCTGGCCGCCTTAAAGTTCAGGGCTCTAAAAATGCGAGTCTCCCAATCATGGCAGCTACAATACTAAATCGAAGCAAAAATCGCATCAGAAATGTACCGGATATAAAAGATGTCCACGTCATGATAGAAATATTGAAGGTCTTAGGGGCGAAAGTTTCGCTTACCGGAAACGAGCTAACTGTAGATACCAGTAATGTAAATATATGGGAAGTGCCCGAAAATTTAATGAGAAAAATGAGATCTTCTATCATTTTAATGGGTCCGCTTCTTGGGAGATACAAAAAGGTTAAAGTGTCATACCCGGGAGGTTGCGAGATAGGTCCTAGGCCTATCGACCTTCATTTAAAAGGGTTTGCGGCATTGGGAGCGAATATAAGCGAAAGCCACGGTTTTATTTACGCAGAAGCTGATAAATTAAAAGGTACAAACATACATCTGGATTTTCCGAGTGTGGGCGCAACGGAAAACCTGATGCTGGCGGCAGTTTTGGCGGAAGGCCGGACTACAATAAGGAATGCAGCAAAAGAGCCCGAAATAGTGGACCTTCAAAATTATTTGAATAAAATGGGATGCAATGTAAAAGGTGCGGGGACTGATACCATAAAGATAGAAGGTTGTGCGATAGAAGATTTAAATGAAGTAGATGATTATTCGGTAATTCCAGACAGAATAGCAGCAGGGACGTACCTTGTTGCTACTGCTGCCACCCGGGGAAATATAGTTCTGGAAAACGTCATAGTTGAACACATTGAACCTGTTCTTGCAAAACTCAGAGAGATGGGATGTAATATTAGGACTTTGGAGGACAGAGTTCAACTTTGGGTAGATAAACCTTTAAAGGCGCTTGATAGCCTTAGGACACTCCCATATCCGGGTTTTCCAACCGATATGCAAGCTCCCATGATGGCTTTGCTTTCTACGGTAGAAGGGACATCAATAATAACGGAAACTGTTTTTGAAAATCGTTTTAAACATGCAGAAGAGCTCAGGCGTATGGGAGCAGACATCAAATTAAACGGCAATACGGCGATAATAAGAGGCGTAAAAAAATTGACTGGGGCTGTGGTGGAGGCAAAAGATTTAAGAGCGGGTGCAGCACTTGTAATAGCAGGTCTTGCGGCTGTTGGCAAGACCGTAGTTGAAGGGATATCCTTTATCGATAGAGGGTACGAAAAATTTTCTGAATATCTCTTGACATTGGGCGCAAATATAGAACGGTTAAATTAAAATCCTTTTTTTGTCGGAGAAGATTGGACATGTCAGTTTATGGGCGGAAAGAAAGAATGCGAATTGACTATGGAAGAAAAAGGAAAATTGATAATAAAGCACTATTGAGGTTGGCTATATTTTTATGTATAATTACAATAATGCTGGCCACAACAAGTTCTTTTTTTAAAATAAAAGAGGTTGCGGTAGAAGGCAACAGCAGCATACCGGATGGAGAGGTCCTGAAGCTGCTAAGTCGCTATATGGATAAAAATACTTTTATGGTTAAACCGGCATTAATAAGCGAGGAAATAAAACAAGTGCTCCCTGTCGAGGAAGCTAAAGTGAAACTAAGGCTGCCGGGGACGATTATCGTGAGAGTCAAGGAAAGGGAAGTTATGGCTGCCATACCCTATCTTGGAGGATTTGTCTTAATTGACCCGGCATGTTATGTAGTAAAAATGCAGGCTGATTTAGATGGCCTTAGAATTCCGATTGTAACGGGTATAGAGATAACCAAGCCTGAAAAGGCAAAACCCATTATAGTTAATAAAAGACAAGATGTAGTGGAAGGCCTAAAAAAAGCCTTAAAATACCTGCTACCTATGAGAGCAGAGCTCTCCGAAATCCATCTGGATAACAAGGAAGGGGAAATAACTTTTTTTATTTATACTCTTGATGGATTTCAAATATACTTAAAAGAAAAAGACTTAGAGGAAGAAAAGTTCTTGCTTATGGAATCTGTGCTGAAAGATTTGAGGGAAAGGGGTATAGATAAAGGACAAATAGATTTAAGCAAGGGGGCACCTGTGTTTAAAGCCTTTTGATGTTAAAGGGGGAAATCTCATGAGCTATAAGTTAAAAGGCCATATTCTTATCGCACTTGTATGTTTTTTACTAGGACTAATGCTGGTGGCTCAGTTTAGAAGCACTCAAAAAAGCGGAAGTGCGATGACATCTTTACAAAGAATACAAGAACTTACGACAGAGCTGAAAACTGTAATGGATGAGAGGGAAAAATTGAGGGAAGAGCTTGCGGAAATGAGGAAAAGACTAGAAGAATATGAAGATTCGGCTGCAAATGTTAGTCAGGTTACCGAAGCGATGAAAAGGGAGCTGGAAAAAGCCCGCATAGCTGCTGGACTTGTGGAAGGAACAGGGCCTGGAATAGTTATAACGCTTAACGACAGCAATCTGCCAAAGCAGGCAGGTGAGGACCCTAATTTGTTTTTAATCCATGATGAGGATATTTTAAAGGTTGTAAATGAGCTTTTTGCGGCTGGTGCTGAAGCTGTATCTGTTAACAATCAAAGGATTATTGCAACCTCGGAGATAAGATGTGTAGGACCGACTATAATGATAAACTCAGTCAGGATGGCTCCACCTTTTGTGATACAGGCAATAGGAAATCCTGAGAACTTAGAAAGTTCGCTGAGAATGAGAGGTGGAATAATAGAGTCTTTACAAGTCTTCGGCATTCAAGTGAGTATAAAGAAACAGGATAAGATTATAATGCCGGCCTATGCTGGGCCGATCAAATTTGAGTACTTTAAGCCTGTAAAGGCAGGTGAATGAATTGCTCGTACCAATTATAGGACTCATATTAGGTATTTTGGTGGGATTATTTGTTCCCATAGATATACCAATGAGTTATGCTCCTTATGCTTCAATTGCCATCCTTGCAGCGTTAGACTCTGTATTTGGAGGCTTGAGGGCTTTAAGTGAAGGACACTTTGACGTAAATATTTTTATAACTGGATTTTTTATTAATGCCCTTCTTGCAGGATTCCTAGCCTTTCTTGGAGATAAATTGGGTATTCCTATATACATGGCGGCTATATTCGCATTCGGCGTAAGGATATTCCAGAACTTGGCTATTATCAGGCGTCACATGATTGATAGGTTTTTTAGAAAAAATGAATAAAAATTTGTAGAAAAAAAAGGAAACCTACGATTTAATGTGGAATTTATTATTGGAACCTGCCCGTGGGAGGGAGGTGGAGCTTTGGCAAGGAGCAGTGTAGTGGCCAGTCTTGACTTGGGCAGTTCCAAAGTATGCTGTATGATTGGTGAAATTTCCCGAAATGGTGAAATAGATATTATAGGTTATGGAGTGACGCCCAGCACGGGGATAAAGAAGGGAAATATAGTAAATATTGAAGCAATGGTTCGAAGTATAAGTGAAGCTGTCCTGCAAGCGCAGCAGATGTCCAACACTAAAATCGATAGCGTTTTAGTTGGGATCTCGGGTTCAAATGTGACCATAGTGAATAACAGAGGCATTGTTGCTATACCGCGAAGCGACAGAGAAATCAAACCTCACGATGTGGAACGGGTAATTCAGGCTTCAAGGATTATTGCTATACCTCCTGATAGGGAAATTATAGAAGTAATACCGAAGCAGTTTATAGTAGATGGTTGCGATGGGATAAGGGATCCTGTCGGCATGATTGGAACCCGCCTTGAAGTTGAAGTTAGTATAATAACAGGGCAGCTCACGACCATTCAAAACGTAATAAGATGTGTGCAAAAATCGGGATTAGAAGTAGAAGGTTTGATATTAAAATCATTGGCTGCGAAGGAGATTCTTCTAAGCGAGGACGAAGTTGATATGGGAGTAGCTTTAGTCGATATAGGCGCAGGAACAACTGAAATTACGGTTTTTAGAGGAGAAAATATTGAACTTTACAATCTCATCCCGCTTGGAGGTGATTATGTCACCAATGATATTGCCATTGGCCTTCGCTTGCCTTACTCTCAAGCAGAAGCAATAAAGAGAAAATACGCCTGCGCTGCAGCAAGCCTTGCGTCCGACAAACCAGAAATAGAGATACACAGCATCGGGGAAGCTTCTCCAAGAAGAATTTCTCAGAGAGACTTAGCTTTGATTATTGAGCCCAGGGTTCAGGAGATCATATCGCTAATTCACAAAGAATTGAAAACAGTAAATTACAAGGAAATGCTGGCTGCCGGAGTAGTCCTATGTGGCGGCGGTCTTTTGCACTTGAGGGGGGCTCTTGAAATAGCGCAGAAGATGTTGGGGATTCCTGTAAGGGTTGCAAGGACTGACATGTACGGCTTTGACCATACGTTTACGGTAGCGCTGGGACTGCTTTACTACGGCTCAAAAAACAGGTCTTTCGGGGATAGGGATGAAGTTAGGGATAAAAGCGCTTTAAGTTTTTTTGAAAGGGCGAAGCGTATATTGCGCGAATACTTTTTAGGATAATGGAAGGGGGTCATAAGGTGCTAGATATTGATGTGGCAATGGAACAATTCGCCAACATAAAAGTGATCGGAATAGGTGGTGGAGGTAACAATGCCGTAAATCGCATGATAGAAGCAGGATTAAGGGGAGTAGAGTTTATAGCTGTGAATACCGATGCTCAAGCCCTTTTCTTGTCAAAGGCCGATAAAAAGATTCAAATAGGCGAAAAATTGACAAAGGGGCTTGGTGCAGGTGCTAACCCTGAGATCGGGAAAAAAGCGGCAGAAGAAAGCCGAACCGAGATAGAAGAAGCTCTAAAAGGAGCTGATATGATATTCATAACCGCCGGTATGGGAGGCGGTACAGGAACGGGAGCGGCCCCAGTGGTGGCAGAAATTTCCAAAAACCTTGGGATATTAACTGTTGGCGTCGTGACAAAGCCCTTTAGCTTCGAAGGCAAAAAGCGAATGGCTCACGCGGAAATGGGTATAGCCAATCTCAAAAATTGTGTTGATACTCTTATAACAATTCCTAACGACAGGTTGCTTACCATCGCAGAAAAGAAAACTTCGATTATAGAAGCTTTTCGCATTGCCGATGACGTCCTGAGGCAGGGTGTACAGGGTATCTCAGATCTAATAGCTGTTCCTGGCCTTATAAACTTGGACTTTGCCGATGTGAGGACAATAATGATGGATACCGGCTTGGCTCATATGGGGATTGGTAGAGGGAGTGGCGAAAACAGGGCTATTGAGGCTGCAAAACAGGCAGTTTCAAGTCCGCTTTTAGAAACGTCTATAGAAGGAGCGAAAGGCGTCCTATTGAATATAACAGGCAGCTCCAACTTAGGACTTTTGGAAGTAAACGAAGCTGCCGAGTACATAGCGTCGGCGGCTGACCCAGATGCCAACATAATATTTGGTGCGGTTATCGACGAAAAGCTACAGGATGAGATAAGGATAACTGTTATAGCTACAGGATTTGAACAAAAGGAAAAACCGGCAAAGCAGGAAGATGAATTTGGAATTGAACCTTTTGACGAAGAAGATTTTGACATACCTGCATTTCTTCGAAAAAGCAGGAAAAAATGAGAGCGCAAAATGGCGCTCTTTTTTTATGGGCAGATCAGAAAGTGACAATTTTTTGTAATGGCCTGTGTTATCATTAAATCATAAAAAGAGGATAATCTGAATATAAATTTATTTAGGCTGAATATGGCTGGAGGAATCCATAATGGTAATATATTTGGATGTAATATTCGCAATAAATTTTATAATGAATCTTGCAATACTTTATCTGGTAAAATTAATACTAAAATTTAGGGCCAAAAGGTTTAGGTTGGTTATAGCAGCTCTTTTGGGAAACCTTTTCCTTTTAGATATGTTTTTTATAAACGGTAAATTTTCGAACACCATGCCCGGTAAAATATTTTTATCTATTTTGATGGTTTTGACTGCATTTTATCCTTTAACCTTACCAGAGTTTTTAAGAGCATTAAGCCTTCTTTATTTTGTTTCGTTCATGGTAGGAGGTGGCGCTTTTGCTTTATTTTACCTAATAAAAAATAGCGATGCATTTTCGCAAGACCTCCTAGTAAATAATATTTACGTGCCATGGTGGATATTACTTGTTTCTTTTGCCTTTTTATTTATATTCTTTAGATTGGCATGGTCGGTGATTTATAAAAGGCTATTGATTAGTTCATTGGTTGTGCCAGTAACAATTTATATTGCCGGGGAACAGTTAAAAATAAGAGCCTTACTGGATACGGGCAATGATCTAAAAGATCCACTTTCCGGTAATCCAGTGATGATAGTGGAGTATCCAGCAGTGGAACGATTTTTGCCCGAAGAAATAAGAAGGTGTCTGAAAGGCGATATTCTAGAGAGCGTTCAAGAGTTGGAGCAATTAATTTTGCATTCTTCGTGGGCGAAGCGCATTAAAATCATTCCTTTCACTTCTATCGGAAAAAATAAAGGTATAATGATGGGATTAAAAGTGGATAGAATTTGTGTTTTGTTGGATGAGAGGTTTTACGAAGCTGACAATGTAGTGCTAGGAGTATGTAACTTTACACTTTCTCCCGGAGGTAATTATGAAGCCTTATTGAGTCCCGAATCTTTAATTGCATAGAAATTTAAATGGAGGGAGAGTCAATGTGGGGAGGATTCAATTTTAAGGTAATGATTATAAAAATATTACTAAAATTAGGTATGCTTGAGAAAGGAGTCATTTATTATATAGGTGGAAGTGAAACACTCCCACCTCCTCTTTCCAGCGAGGAAGAAGCAATTTTGTTAAATAGACTGGAAATGGGGGAGGAGTCGGTAAAAAATGTATTAATAGAGAGGAACTTAAGGCTGGTGGTTTACATTGCCCGCAAGTTTGAGAACACCGGTGCAGGTATAGAAGACCTTATATCGATTGGAACAATCGGACTAATAAAAGCAATTAATACCTTTGATCCTCGAAAAAAGATTAAACTTGCGACTTATGCCTCCAGGTGCATAGAAAATGAGATATTAATGTATTTAAGAAGGAATAATAAAAACCGCAGCGAGGTATCTTTTGATGAACCTCTAAATGTTGATTGGGATGGGAATGAGCTCCTGCTTTCGGATATTTTAGGAACCGATAGCGATATGATTTACAGGTGTATAGAAGAGGAGGTCGAAAAGGAGCTTTTGGATGCAGCCATAAAGCGTCTATCTAAGAGAGAAAGGTGTATAATGGAACTCAGGTTCGGGTTGAACGATGGAAAAGAAAAAACCCAAAAGGAAGTGGCCGAGCTTTTGGGAATTTCACAGTCGTATATTTCCAGACTAGAAAAAAGAATAATTAAAAGATTAAAAAAGGAAATAATTAGAATGATGTAATTAAAAAAAGCGAATAAAAACGTCCCCCTGTGGCAAAAATTTAAATGAGGTATTGGAAAGACAGGGGGATATTTTATGAATTTGAACAAAGTAGAGATATGTGGTGTTAATACCTCCAAACTACCTGTTCTATCCAACAGCAAGATGAAAGAACTTTTTATAAAAGTCAAGCAGGGAGATAAGGAAGCTAGGGAAAAGCTCATACACGGAAACTTGAGATTGGTGCTGAGCGTTATTCAGAGATTCAACAATAGAGGTGAATACGTCGACGACCTTTTTCAGGTCGGATGCATCGGTTTGATGAAAGCCATAGACAATTTTGACTTAAGTCAAAACGTAAAGTTTTCAACTTACGCCGTTCCAATGATTATAGGAGAAATACGGCGGTATCTTAGAGATAACAATCCAATAAGGGTCAGCAGATCTCTAAGGGATGTAGCATATAAAGCGCTACAAGTCAGGGATTCACTGGTAAACAAAAATTCTAGAGAGCCTTCAATTGATGAAATAGCAAAAGAGATGAACGTGCCTGCTGAGGAAATAGTGATGGCATTGGATGCGATTCAGGAGCCCATATCTTTGTTTGAACCAATTTATCATGATGGCGGAGATCCTATATTTGTCATGGATCAGATAAGTGACGACAAGAATAATGATGAAAATTGGATAAGCAGCATTGCTATTAAAGAAGCAATGCAAAAATTAAATGAAAAGGAAAAGATGATATTAACGCTTAGATTTTTTGAAGGAAAGACTCAAATGGAAGTAGCACAAGAAATAGGAATTTCTCAGGCACAGGTATCCAGGCTTGAGAAGGCAGCCTTAAAGCATCTGAGAAAGTACATTTAGTCTGGGGTGAGCTATTATGGAAACGACAAAGAAGGTTTTTATAGTTATATTGACAGTAGTATTCCTTTTTTGTTCTTACTATTTCTTGGGCAGTAGAGCAATTGTTGCTTACAATATGAAAAACCTTGTCTACATTAATAATGTTGAACCGCTTAAATTCGTAATGGAAAAAGAACGAATCAAGAAAATGGTGATGGAAGTAAATTAATATGGCTTTTTTGAGCCTTTTTTTTTTTACATTTTTTCTTTCTAGTGAATATAAATAATAGTGAAAAAGGAGTGATGGCTGTGATAAAAGCTTCAGATTTAAGGCAGAGGGAGATAATAAACATAACTGATGGGAAGAGACTGGGATTCATTAGTGATCTTGACATAGACGTAGAAGAGGGGCGCATACGGGCGATCATAGTGCCAGCTCCGGCTAAAATCTTCAGCGTTTTCGGCAAGGGCGGAGATTACATAATTCCGTGGGAAAAAATAAAAAAAATAGGAAGCGATGTAATACTCATAGAACTTTCGGATTTCACCGAACCGAAAAAGGGAAACTGAAAAGAATTTTTAAGTGAGGCTTTGTCGAGCCTTTTTATTTTTTTAAAAAAACATTATAATTTTAGGTAGAGGGAGGAAACAAAAGACGATATGAACTGGAAATTGCGCTTCAAGATGGAAAAGTTGAAAGAACAGGAAATCAACCTCGTTCCGGAAAAAAGCTTTGGTTCGGTGCCGATAAACGTGGCATTGGTTTTTCCCAATGCCTACGAACTTGGGATGACCAATCTTGGATTTCAGGCCATTTACCGCGAGATCAATTCCAGGATGGATTCGCTGGGTCACAGGGCGTTTTTATTTAAAGGTTTTCCGCCATATACCATAGAAGCTTTAAAGCCGCTATCTGAATACGATATAATAGGATTTTCGGTGTCCTTTGAAATGGATTACCTCAACATGTTAAAAATATTGGATGATGCAGGCATTCCTTTATTTGCATCCGAAAGGGAAAATCCGATAGTCATGGCTGGAGGTCCTGCGATTACATTCAATCCCGAACCCCTTTCGCCTTTTGTAGATTTTTTCGTGATAGGAGAGGGAGAAGAAGTTATACACGAGATATTGGATACATTTCGAGAAAATGCTGGGCGATCAAAAAGTTATATTTTAGAAAAGATAGTTCAAATTAAAGGGGTTTACGTTCCGGCTTTTTACGAGGTGAGATATGGAGATAAAGGGGAAGTTAAAGAATTTAAGGCTACTCCTCCTGCACCACTAAAAATTAAAAGAAGATGGGTAAAAGACCTTGATGCTTTTACTACCGAGACGGTTGTAATTACTCCTAATACCGAGTTTAAGGATATGTTTCTCATTGAACTTTCAAGAGGATGTGGTCGAAATTGCAGATTTTGTATGGCGGGATATTGTTACCGTATCCCCAGGGCAAGGAAGTTGGAAAGGATAATAGAGAGAGCAAAATTTGCGGCACAACTTGGCAAAAAAGTAGGATTGGTAGGTGCTGCCGTATCTGATTATCCCCGAATAGATGAATTAGTAAAAGAGTTTGCTAAAAATAACATTAAATTTTCCGTTTCATCATTGCGCGCCGATTCTTTGAGCAAAACGCTCATAGAAGGGCTTTCTTCAAGCGGCCATAAAACTCTTACAATTGCACCAGAAGCTGGTTCTCAGAGGCTGCGAAATGTTATCAACAAAGGCATAACTGAAGAGAATGTACTTGATGCTGTAAAATTGGCTGAAATTTATGGAATAAAAAATATAAAGCTTTACTATATAATAGGATTGCCCACAGAGACCGAGGAAGATATTAAAGAAATGATTGAGTTTTTGATAAAGGTCAGAGAAATAATGGCAGAAGGGAAGAATAAAGATGGCATTCTTACTGTAAGTGTTAATCCTTTTATTCCAAAGCCATTCACCCCTTTTCAATGGATAGGGATGGAAGACCCTACTTCATTGGAAGGTAAAATAAAAAAGCTACAGAGCAACCTGAAACCCAAGGGAATAAGGATATTATACGAAAGTCCGCGAATTTCCCAGGTACAGGCAGCACTATCACGGGGGGATCGTGACATTGCTAAGTTGCTCTATCGGGTTCACCGATTAGGAGGGAACTTAACAGCATTGAAACGTTTCGAAGTCGATGGTAAAACCGTAGAATATTACGCTCACAGGGAATTTCCCCTCGATGCGGTGCTCCCGTGGGATCATATAGATGTAGGACTTTCAAAGGAGTATTTTATAAAAGAGTACCAAAAAGCGAAAGAAGGGAGAACTACGCGAAGGTGTACCGAGGATGTATGCAGTGTATGCAGGATATGTGCAAAGTAAGGTGGTTGAAATGGGTTTTGAATTGAGGAAGAAAGGTGACGTGGAATTTTTAATAATTCCTTCATTTGAAGAAACAGGTCTTGTAAGGCACGCTTTCTCTACTCGAAGGGGTGGATTTAGCGTAAACCATTGTGAGAGTCTAAATTTGGGATTTAACAAAGGAGATGACAGGCAAATTGTCCTTAAAAACTATGAAGTTTTCTGTGATGCGGTAGGTATTAAAATGGAAAATCTGGTGGCATCCAATCAGGTCCACGAGAGCGAGATTTATGTTGCAGGAAAAGAGGACAGAGGTAAGGGAATTCTGATTAAATCTGATATTACCGGTAAAGATGCACTTATAACAAGAGAAAAAGAAGTTGCTCTTGTGACTTACTATGCGGATTGTGTTCCGCTTTTCTTACTAGATCCGATAACTCCTGCTGTGGGACTTGTTCACGCGGGATGGCGCGGAACGGTCAAAAAGATAGGTATGAAGACTGTTAAGAAGATGATAGAAGTTTTTAATACCCCTGTGGGAAAATTGCTTTGCGGTATAGGCCCGTGTATTGCCGGCAGTTGTTATGAAGTAGATGACAACGTAGTGGAAAAATTTAAAGATGCTTTTGAATATTGGAAAACCTTGGTTAAATATAAAGGAAACGGCCGCTGGCTGCTGGACCTGGTAAAAGCCAATAAAATGCAGCTTGAAGATATGGGAGTGAACCCCGAAAACATTACGGTGAGCGGACTTTGTACCCATTGTTGTTCAGACCTTTTTTATTCGTACCGGCGAGATAAGGGTGTGACAGGGAGTCTGGCGGCAGTTATCGAATTAAAATGAGGGGTGTTCATAATGGGAGGAGCAAAGATACTGGTCGTCGACGATGAACCGTTTATAGTAGAACTTGTGAAGTTCAACCTCGAAAGTGCGGGATATGAAGTAATTACTGCATCGGATGGCCATGAAGCATTGAAACTTATCGAAAAAGAGCATCCGGACCTTATAATTTTGGATATAATGCTGCCGGGTATAGATGGAATGGAAATCTGCCGCGCTTTAAGATTTAAGATGCAAACCAAAGATATACCTGTAATACTGCTTACAGCTAAGACAGGCGAAATCGACAAGGTTTTAGGTCTTGAAATGGGGGCTGACGATTATATAACCAAACCTTTCAGCCCGCGAGAACTGGTGGCAAGAGTGAAAGCAGTACTCAGAAGAACCGATAAGAGAGATGGAGCTAGAGAATTAATAAAAGCAGGCCCTGTGGTAATAGATGTCGATAGACACGAAGTGTTTATAGACGGGGAGAAAAAAGATTTTACACCTAAGGAATTTGAGCTATTAAAGCTTTTAGCCTCCAACCCGGGTAAAGTCTTTACTAGAGAATATCTCCTTGAAAACGTATGGGGCTACGACTATTTAGGAGATACGAGGACCGTTGATGTGCACATAAGACATCTTAGGCAGAAAATAGAGAAAAATTCTGAAGATCCAAAATACATCAAAACAGTAAGGGGTGTAGGTTATAAGTTTGATGAATTGGAGTGATTTTTTTGTTAAAAAGTCACTTCACTTGGAACTGGCTTTTAACTATGATGGTTTTAGCTTTGTTGTCTTTAGTCTTTGGGGTTTTAAACAGCTTATACATTGAAAATATAGGGCGCAATCTAATTGTTGAGGCAGATTTTATCTCTTCATCCATAGAGGGATCTCTGAATTCTGCTAGATATCAGGAAGTGCAAGAAATGACGGCGATGTTTAGCTCCCGGTTTTCGAAAGCTCTGGTAATTGTAGATGGTCGAGGAAACGTAATGGCTTCATCAGGAAAAATCAAACTTGAGGATTTACCTTTAGAAGCTGTTTTAAATGGCAAAAAATATGTGGATAAAGGTGTAGTTCGGATAGTAGTATTACGACAATTTCGCGCGGCAGTGCCTGTAGCATCTGAAAGCAAAACGGCTTGGGCTGTAATAGTTGGTCTGTTGCCCAAAGACATTGCTAATATAGTAAAAGTAAATCTGCTATTTTTTGTTTTTATTTTTTTAGGAGCGTTACTTTCTACCCTCATATGGAAGAGGGTCTCCTCCTTGATAAAACCCCTTGAAACTATGGTTGATGTAGCTAGGAATTTCACCAATGGAAATTTTTCGCGGACGGTGCATGTTAATTCACAAAGCGAAATAGGTAAGTTGAGCAAGGAGCTAAATCTGCTTGCTAAAAAACTCAGAGTGACCATGGAAGAGAACGAAGAAAACAAAATCCTGATGAATGAATTGTTAGAAAGCTTGGAAGATGGGGTTTTATTGGTTGATGATGAAAACAAGATAATATTTGTTAATGCCTCAGCCAACAAAATCGTAAATTTGGATGCAAAAAAAGCGGTTGGTAAAAAACTTATCAGTGTAGTCCGACACTACGAGCTCAATGAAGCGGTAAATAAGGCCATAAACCTGGGGATACCTGTTTATAAAGAGATAACTTTACTTCCCAGCGATAAGATCCTGAAAGCAAGTATAATACCTTTTAAAGATAAAAGAGAGAAAACTGCAGGCTGTATAGTTGTAGTGAAGGATTTGACAGAAATAAAACGTATTGAGAAGATGCGCACTGATTTTATATGTAATATCTCTCATGAACTCAAAACACCACTCACATCGATAAGAGGGTTTGTAGAAACACTAAATGACGGTGCTTATCAGAATCCGGCTTTGGCCAAGAGGTTTTTGAAAATAATAGAGAAAGAGGTGGGAAGACTTTGCAGGTTGATAGATAACATGTTAGACCTTTCTATGATAGAAATGAATCAAATAAGGCTTAATATTAAAGATGTTTGTGCGCAGGAAATTATAAAGGAAGTCGGAGTGATTTTTGAAAACAGGTTGAGGGAAAAGGATTTGGCCTATTACGAAAAATTCCAGGAAAAACTTCCGAAGGTTAAAGCAGACCCGGATTGGCTAAGACAAATTTTTGTCAATCTTATGGATAACGCAGTAAAATACACGCCAAATGGTGGAAATGTTTGGATTGAAGCAGAATCGAAAGGGGATATGGTAGAGTTCAGGGTTTGCGACAATGGTAGGGGTATACCTGAGAAAGACATCCCGCGAATATTTGAAAGGTTTTACAGAGTAGATAAACATCGCGCGGCCGGAAATGGAGGAAGTGGTTTAGGGCTTGCTATCGTAAAACATCTTGTGAAAGCCTTTGGTGGGGATATAAGAGTCGAAAGCAAGGTAAATCAAGGGAGCAAATTCATCTTTACTTTGAAAAAAGCTTAACTAAGGATGAGGGGGAAGGACGAATGGCGACGATGAGGCCCTGCTTTGACCGGGAGTTAGAAGAACTCCAGCAAGATATACTGAAAATGGGGGGTATAGTGGAGCAGCAGATTTACAATGCTGTAGAGTCACTTGTAAAGAAAGATGAGAAATTGGCTCAGAAAGTTATTGAAGATGACGATATAGTAGATAACATGGAGTATATGATTGAAGACAAGTGTGTCAAACTCATTGCAAGGCAACATCCACTCGCAAAGGACCTCAGATTTGTCTTTACTGGAGTAAAAATAGCTACAGATTTGGAAAGAATGTCGGACAATGCCGTTGATATTGCCAGAACTACGATAAGGCTTTTAAACCAGCAGTACATCAAACCATTGATAGATATACCCAAGATGGCTCAGCTTACATGCGAGATGGTAAAAAACGCGCTGGATGCCTATATTAATCAAGACATAGCGGCAGCCCAGAAAGTGTGCGATGCCGACGACGAAATAGATGAACTCTATTCTAGAATTTTCAGAGAACTTTTAGTTATTATGATGGAGGACCCGAATACGATTTTGCAGGCGACCCAACTTTTGTTTGTAGGAAGGTATTTGGAGCGAATTGCAGACCACGCTACAAATTTGGGAGAATGGATAATATATGTTGTTACAGGTGAAAAAAAAGAATTAAACGATTAAATTTGAGCAGCCAGGCAGGCTGCTTTTTCATTTGCTTCAGAATAAATGAAGAAAGCTTGGGTAAGATAAAAAAGAAAAATTTTGAAAGAGGTGAAATGGATGCCGTTAGGAGTTACTTTACTGCTGGTACTGGCAGTGCTGATATATTTCGGGCTTTTGCAAAGAATTCTGGACAGAATGCGTATATCCGATAAGATGGCCCTCTTTTTCATAGGAGCCATGGCCGTAGGTACTTTTTTGCCTGATATACCACTCGGCATGGGGCTTTCAATAAACATAGGGGGCGGTCTTGTGCCGATCGGCCTTTGTGTCTACCTTATAGCTACTTGCGATGAAAATGAGGAAAAAGTGAGAGCAATAATAGCAGCCTTATTGACAGGGCTTGCGGTATATATAGGAGGGCGGCTATTACCTGCTGAGCCGGAAACCATGTTAATGGACCCTTTGATTGTTTTTTCAATTCTTGCGGGATTGATAGCGTATATTTTCGGCAGGTCCAGGCGGGGAGCTTTCGTTGCAGGAGTAATGGGTATATTGATTTCCGATGTTATTTACGCTCTTGGCCTTACCGGACAGCCCGTAAAGACCTCTATAGGAGGAGCAGGAGTATTCGATGCAGCAGTTATTGCAGGAGTTATAGGAGTTGCACTGTGTGAACTAGTTGGAGAAACAAGAGAAAGACTCCAGGGAGGGACATCAAAAGCCGACAAAGAAAAGGAAGGTGATGAAAAATGAAATTTCGCAGACTTTGTGCTTTTCTTTTGGTTTTGCTGTTGTCTGTAGTATTTCCGCAGTTTTGTCTTGCAAATGACGAAAGGACGGATGGCTACTTTACAATATACGATGAAAAAACCAACAAGAAGATTTTTGCTACAGCAAGAATGATCCACGTCGGGGACCAATATTTGGATGAAAAAAACAATCTTTACGAAATTATAAGGATTGAAGGGGACAAGGGATATGCTGTACTTAAGGAAAAAATTGATCTTGAAAAAGTTTTGAAAGAATTACAACTGTCAAACCACCAAAAAAGTGCTATGTCTACATCCTATTATGCCGAACAACAAAAAAAGGTGGCTATTTACCATACCCACAGTGACGAATCCTACGTGCCTACTGATGGAAAGGCCAGTATACCTTACAATGGTGGAATATTTAAGGTGGGCAAGGCGTTAAAGGAGGCCCTAGAAGAGAGAGGAATTACCGTATTGCATTCAGAACGTCCGCACGATCCCCACGATGCTGCCGCTTATGAGAGGTCTCGCCGAACCGCAATGGAACTTTTAAAGCAAAACCCTGACGCTATTTTAGATATACACAGGGATGCCGTGCCTGCCGAGGAATATACAGGACATGTAAACGGCCAGCCAGTGGCCAAAGTCCAACTGGTGGTGGGCAGACAGAATCCTCAGATGAAGACCATAAACAATTTTGCTTGGCAGATAAAAGCTGTGGCCGATAAAAAATATCCAGGTTTGATAAAAGGTATTTTTTACGGAAAAGGGAACTACAATCAGGACCTCTTTCCGCGAACCATCCTTATCGAAGCAGGTACCTACACGAATTACAGGGAAAAAGCCCAGGATGGAGTGCAAATACTTGCCGATGTTATAGCCACAACTCTTTACGGGACGGATTATCAGAAGAAAGCCGCACCGGGAGGTGGAAGTACCACCCAGATTCCCGGAGAAAGAGGAAGTGTTTTGAGAAGTCTTCTTGGCATCGTAGCCATTGGAGCGTTAGGTTTTATAGGTTATATGCTCATCAGCACCGGTGGATGGAAGGAGCTTTCCAGCAAAATAGGACGGTTTTTAAGTTCCGAATTTGCTAACTTCTTGGGAAACATAAGGCTCGGAAAAAAAGATGACGGCAATGGTAGTAAGAGGGACGAAAGCTGAGCGGCTGATTAGAGGTGGTTAATATTGCCCGCATACTTTCAGGCATGGTCCATGACCTGGAAAAGGTACTTACGTGATAGTGAGACACTAATGGAGGAATAGCCTTTGAATAATGTGATATACTCTTGTTATTACGGCAGCTACCTTGCAGCGGTGGCTGCCGCCTTGCATCTTGGTCTCATGAAGGAATTCGATTCAGGAAAAATTACAAATCTGCCTTATTTCGGAAATTTAGGGAAAGACCAATGGGGGAAGCTTTATTTTGTTGGTGAGGATGAATCGGGGCGTAAAATTTACATAATGGGCTCGAAAAAAGCGGGTAGAATTGTAGAAAAGGCGCTAAAAGGCATTGCGCGAATTTACAATATGGGAGAAACGTCAGTGGTGTTTGTAGATTTGCTGCCCTTCGGAAACGTCTTTTTTGCCACGGGATGTTTTATTTTGCGGAGGTTTAACCTTAAACGCGCGGGTAATTTCTTCCTGATGACGGGAATCAGAAAAAGTTTTAGAAAACTGAGGGATTTAGTGGAAAGTATTAAAAAGTCGGCTTAAAAAGGTGATGGAATGAAAATATTTTACTGTTGTTACGGAAGCGCACACTCGTCGGTGGTTGCAGCAGCCATACATCTCGGCTGGCTTCCTGAGGACAGAGTTCCTCAAGTCCAAGAGATTGAAAACCTGCCGCATTACGATAAGACTGATTCGTTCGAAATTGGAACTCCTTTTTTTATGGGAAAAGACAAAAAAGGAGTAGATGTCTATATAATCGGAATGACTGGCCAGAGGCAGCTTGTTAAAAATGCAATATTGAGTTTTCTAAGACACAACGAAATTGAAACAAAGGATATTTTCTTTATCGACACAATTCCTTTGGTGAATTTAAAAACAAAAATAGGAGGAATTCTTTCTCGGAGAATAGGCCTTGTAACAATCGGAAGGCCCCTCACTGTAAAAGGAATTCAGGAAAAGTATTTTGAGTTTGTAAAATTAGTAAACGGGGTGAAAAAATCATTGGGTCTATTATAATACCTTGACTTGCCCTCCTGATTCCGCGATAATATAATTGACAGCAGGTAATAAAAGCAGATAACATTTTGAAAAGAGGGGCAGGCAAAGTTGAAGAAGATAGTAATAAGAGAAGTAAAAAAGGGAAGTTTAGCACAAAAGGCGGGTCTTAAAAAGGGCGACGAAATTTTAAAGATAAATGATCAGAATATAAAAGACATAATCGATTATAAATTTCTTATAACCGATGAAATATTAAATATCCGGATCAAAACAAAAGAAGGACAGGAGCGGGTATTGACCATAGAAAAGAATTTTGATGAAGATCTGGGAATCGAGTTTGAAAATCCCCTCATAGATGAAATTATGCGCTGCAAAAATAAATGCATTTTCTGTTTTGTTGACCAGATGCCGAAAGGTTTGAGGCCTTCGTTATATATTAAAGATGATGATTACCGGCTTTCGATTCTAGAAGGAACTTATATAACACTTACGAATCTGCAGGATAAAGATTTAGATAGAATTATTTCGATGAGGTTGTCTCCCCTTTACATTTCGGTCCATGCCACCGACGGCAATGTAAGGAAGACAATGCTGAGAAATAAAGCTGCTGAGAAGATAATGGATCGTTTGAAATTTTTAAAGGAAAACGGTATTTTTTTTCATACTCAGATCGTACTTTGCCCTGGAGTAAACGACAAAGATGTGCTTGAAAGGACTTTAGAAGACCTTTTTTCTCTTTATCCGTCGATGCAATCAATTGCAGTAGTGCCGGTGGGTATAACCAAATACCGCAAGGGACTTTATCCTCTTAGGCGTTTTACTCAAAAGGAGGCACAAGAAATTACTGAGAGGGTAGAAGAATTGCAGAGAGAAAATCTTAAGCGCTTCGGTACAAGACTCGTTTTTGTAGCCGATGAATTTTACGAAATAGCAAAAAAAGAATTTCCTCCTGCCGAAACTTATGAAGATTTTCCTCAATGGGAAAACGGTGTTGGAATGGTGTCGCTGCTAAGAGACCAGTTAACTGAGCTGATGAATGAGGTGCCCCTTTCCCTTCCCGTAAAAAGGCGAGTTAAGATAGCCACCGGCATTTCGGCTTTCCGATTTCTGGAGAAGGTCCTATCGCCTCTAAGACGCGTTGAGAATCTTGAATTTGAAATTTGTCCAATAAGGAATGACTTTTTCGGAGAGTCAGTTACTGTAGCTGGATTGGTTACAGGAAGGGATTTGGTTGCTCAATTAAAAAAGAGGTTGGTTGATGAAGCACATCTGTATAATCTGCTCGTGCCTGAAGTCATGTTAAAAGATGGTAAGGTTTTCTTGGACGGACTTTCTGTGCAGGATGTGGAACAAAAACTTCATGTTAAGGTAGCCGTGGTGAAAATAGATGGAAGGGATTTTCTCGAAAAAATTTTGGGAAAGGATTTGGGGGTAGAGTTATGAATTTTACTGTGGCAATTGTGGGAAGGCCGAATGTGGGGAAATCCACGTTATTCAATAGAATAGTAGGGAAAAGAATTTCTATTATCGATGACAAACCCGGGGTGACTCGGGATAGAATTTACGCGGTGGTCGAGTGGAAGGGGAAGAAATTTACCATCGTAGACACAGGCGGGATAGAACCGGGGGCAACGGATTTGATGACTGCCCAGGTGAGGCGGCAGGTAGAATTTGCTATAGAGAGCGCAAATCTCATAATTTTTTTGATGGACTCAAGGGAAGGACTTTTGCCTGCAGACGAAGAAGTAGCGAATATTCTCAGAAAAAGTAAGAAGCCTATAATTGCCGTTGTAAATAAAGTAGATGATTACTCCATGAAAACCGGGCTTTACGAATTTTACCGGTTAGGGTTAGGTGAGCCCGTTTTTATTTCCGCCCTTCACGGTTCTAATGTAGGGGATTTGTTAGATAAGGTAGTGGAGTTTATGAGGGAAAGTGAAGAGCCTGAATACGATGAAAGCGTAATAAAAGTGGCTGTAATCGGAAGACCTAACGTAGGGAAATCCTCTTTAGTAAACGCTCTGCTAGGAGAGGAAAGGGTGATAGTTAGCGACGTTCCGGGTACAACCAGGGACGCCATCGATACACCCTTTAAGTACGAAGGGCAACAGATGGTACTGATAGATACGGCAGGCCTAAGACGAAAAAGCAGGATAAAAGAAGACATCGAATTTTACAGTCATTTGAGGGCACTTCAAGCGGTAGAAAGAGCTGATATAGCCTTAGTGGTTCTGGATGCTACAGAGGAAATAACCGAACAGGACAAAAAAATCGCCGGAATAGCTCATGAAAGTGGAAGAGGCATTATAATAGTGGTGAATAAATGGGATTTGGTGGAAAAGGACGATAAAACCATCTACAGGTATACCGAGAATATTCGTGAGGAATTAGCGTTTATCCAGTATGCACCTGTTATTTTTGTTTCTGCTAAGACGAAAAAAAGGGTTAACAAAATTTTGGAATTGATACGATTTGTCATGGACCAATATACCTTTAGAATAGATAAAATTGCATTAAATGAACTGCTGGAAGATGCTACATCAATGGTTGCTCCGCCAACCATAAAAGGACGAAGGTTAAGGATATATTCAATAGAGCAAACCGGTATCAAACCGCCAACGTTTGTTCTTACAGTAAACGATAGGGAGCTTTTACATTTCTCTTATGTTAGGTATATCGAAAATAAATTGAGGGAAAGATACGGTTTTGAAGGAACTCCGGTAGTATTAAAAAGTAGAAATAAATAAAATTTAAGGAAATAATAGGGGGTCATTATGTGGTGAAAGCGGCGGTTATCGGCGCGGGGAGTTGGGGTACTGCAATTTCTCAAATACTTGCCGACAACGGAACCGAAGTGAGATTATGGGTAAGAAGGAAAAAGCTCGCCGAAAGAATAAAAATTACTCGCGAAAATAGCGAATATTTGCCTGGTATTAGAATTCCGGATGAAATTATAATCACAAACGAGTTAGAAGAAGCCCTTGAAGGGGCCGAATTTGTGGTGATGGCTGTTCCCTCCCAGGCTATGCGAGAAATAGCAGGAGCAGCAGGAAAATACATGGAAAACAAAAGTATCGTCATAAGTGCTGCAAAAGGCATAGAAATAAGGACTCTCCGTAGGATGTCGCAGATCATAAGAGAACAAATGCCCAAAGATTTGGAGGTAGAAATTGCCGTAATTTCAGGTCCCAGTCATGCGGAAGAAGTAGCAAGGCGACTTCCAACTGCAGTGGTGGCTGCGGCTGAAAAAAAGGATGTGGCAGAAAAAGTGCAGGACCTTTTCATGAATTCTTACTTCAGGGTTTATACCAATTTGGATGTTATTGGAGTGGAAATGGGAGGTGCTTTAAAAAATATAATAGCGATTTGTGCGGGGATAGCAGAAGGATTAGGTTTCGGAGACAATACTAGGGCGGCTTTGATAACTAGGGGAATAATGGAGATTATCAGGCTGGGTGTAAAAATGGGAGGGCAAGTGTCCACTTTTTTTGGGCTCTCTGGCGTCGGCGATGTTATAGTTACGTGCAATAGCATGTTCAGCCGTAATCGAAGGGCAGGTATAGAAATAGGCCGGGGAAAAACCGTAAAAGAGGTTGTGGGTTCGACTAATATGGTTATAGAAGGCATATATACCACCAAGGCTGCTTATGACCTGGCTCGAAAGCACAAAATAGAGATGCCAATAACTGAAAAAGCCTATGAGGTGCTTTATGAGGGCAAAGACCCGGTGGATGCTGTCAAGGAACTCATGGGCAGAAGGGGCAAACACGAAATGGAAGAATTGATAAATAAAGAATGGATTTAAAAACGTGGCAAGTCCACGTTTTTTTATTTTGAAGTAATATTCGGGACACGGCGTCATATATATATATTGAAAAAAAGCGAAAAAACTACCCTTCCTAAGGGAAACCCGGACGTAAAACTATGGATAGGAAGGGGGTAGATAAGTTTACTAAGGAGGGGAAACCGTGGAAAGATTTGACTTATTTAAAGACATTGCGGAAAGAACTGGCGGCGATATCTATATAGGTGTGGTAGGGCCTGTAAGGGCGGGTAAGTCTACTTTCGTAAAGAGGTTCATGGAGTTGCTCGTAATTCCCAACATCCAGGATCCTAATGCAAAAAGCAGGACGAAAGATGAGCTACCCCAAAGTGGAGCTGGAAGGATGATAACCACAGCAGAGCCTAAATTCATTCCAAGCCAGGCGGTGGAGATAACTTTTAAAGATAATATCAAGTTTCGGGTGCGATTGGTGGACAATGTCGGATATTCCGTAAGGGGCGCTATTGGCTACGAAGATGAAAACGGTCCGAGGATGGTATCTACGCCGTGGTTCGCTGAAGAAATACCTTTTCAGGAAGCTGCGGAAATCGGTACCCGAAAAGTTATTGAGGAACACTCCACAATAGGTATAGTGGTGACTACAGACGGAACAATAACAGAAATCTCCAGGGAAAATTACGTTCAGGCTGAAGAAAGAGTGGTAAGCGAACTGAAAGAAATCGGTAAACCATTTGTAATTGTGCTGAACTCTGCTGAACCAACTGATAAAAAAACTCGCGATCTCAAAGAAGCGCTAGAAGTAAAATACGATGTTCCGGTAATTCCCCTTAACTGCCAAGAAATGACTCAGGAGGATGTTTTTGCTCTTCTTGAGGAAATCCTGTTAGAGTTCCCATTGGTAGAAATTAACATACATATCCCGAAATGGATAGATGCTTTGGGAAAGGAACACTATTTGAGAAAGAAATTTGAAGAAACAGTAAAAGAAAAAATAAAAGATGTAAATAGAGTCAGGGATATAAATAAAGTGGCTTTGTCCTTAAAAGAAAGTGATTTTGTTGAGCAAGTAAAAATAAAAGAGATGAATTTGGGAATTGGAATAGCTGAAGTATTATTGGAAGCGAAAAGAGAACTATTTTACAAAGTATTAAGTGAAATTTCAGGGCTAACCATAGAAGGAGAGCACCATCTTATACCGCTGATAAAAGATTTAGTGGATGCAAAAAGAGAATACGACAAAGTAGCAAAAGCATTGGATGACGTAAAAAGGATAGGATACGGAATAGTTCCACCTCAATTAGATGAACTGACGTTAGAAGAGCCTGAAGTTATAAGGCAAGGTTCTAAATTCGGAGTAAGAATAAGGGCCATTGCCCCTTCAATCCACATGATAAGAGCGGATATTCAAACAGAACTCTCACCTATTATTGGAACTGAAAAGCAAAGTGAAGAACTTATTAATTATTTAATGAGCGAATTCGAGAATGATCCAGCAAAAATTTGGCAGACAAATATTTTTGGGAAATCATTGCGAGATTTAGTGCGGGAAGGCATACAAAATAAACTCATTCATATGCCCGAATCGGCCCAGGCTAAATTGCAGGAAACATTGCAGCGCATCGTAAACGAAGGGAGCGGAAGCCTTATATGCATAATCCTTTAAAAAATTTTCTGTCGGGGGTTGAAAATATCTACCTCATGCTTTATAATATAAAGTGAAATCGGACAGTGTCTGGGTGTGGCGCAGCTTGGTAGCGCGCTAGAATGGGGTTCTAGAGGTCGGGGGTTCAAGTCCCCCCACTCAGACCATTAAGAAAGCAAACGTGGAGCGACATAAGCTCTGCGTTATTTTTTTGTATGAAATACCAATTATTGTCTATCGAGGACGGATACTAAAAATATGAACAGATATTTATTAAAACAAAGGAGACAGGGGAAAAGCAAGGCGGGTTATGGGTCAATCGGTTTTATTTTCGGTGGACTAGGCTTTCCCAGGTTGAAAGTGGTGGGAGCCGGGATTTCGTCGTTCATTTCGCGCTTAGCAGAAGCTATATGGCTTATTTAGGTGATGTACACAATCAGATTTAAAGGAGGACAGTGGAAAAGTATAAAAGTTTAGGGATTTCTCCTTCCAATTTTCTTACAAAATGGAAGGATTCTTCTATTTTTTGGAGAAGATAAAAAATATGGTGAAGGGGATGAAGAGGAAGACCTATTCGAAAGTCGTGGAATTGAGGTCGAGGAAAATTCGAAAAAAGCGCCGGATTCTTTTACCGCTGACGGTGTTGTTCTTGTGCCTTGCAGTTTTATGTATTTTAGAGTGTGCCCGTGATGACATATATATAGCCAAGGAAAGCACGGTGAAAGAAATTATTTCAAGTGAAGCCGTTATTGTTAAAAACGAAAGGGTGATAAACGCACCGGCCGAAGGCAAGATAGAGCTAATGGTCAAAGCGGGAGAAAGGGTGAGGGTGAATGCCCCTCTTTTTAAAGTGGTCGCCGATGTAGACAAAAAGCAGTTGCTCGAAAGAGAGATGGATGAACTTAAAAGGAAATTGGAAAATATAAAAAAGGCCGGAAACGATTTAAAGCTGCAAAACGAAGCGGCTATAGAGATGATAGAAAAAAGTATCAAACTGCAGGAAAAGAAGTTGCAAGAGGTGGAATCTACGATCTTTTCGCCAATGGCAGGAGTTATCAGCTTTAATGTAGACGGATATGAATACCTTTTGGTGCCCGAAAAAGTAAGCAGTTTGGACTATGAAGATATAGAAAATATAAAAGCTACTGGGAGTGAGCAGACGTTTCAAGAAATAGTAAAAACAAACCAAGCTGTAATGAAGATTGTCGATAGCTTAACCCTGGAAGTTGTGGCTAAGTGGGATGGTCCAAATTTAAAGATAGGTGAAAAATACACTATTAGGTTTCCAGAGCATGACCTGGAAATAAAAACTAGACTGAGAGAGCTTAGCGAGACTAAAAAGACGGCTGTATTTTCTGTTCAAGAAGTGCCTTTCGAGCTGCTAGATAAAAGAAAATCTCGTGTCGAAATTGTGGTACGGACACATAATGGTATAGGCGTTCCGGTTTCAGCTTTAGTAGACGATAAAGGGCAAGAAGGTGTACTTTTATTTTTTGATGGAAAGCTGATTTTCAAACCAGTAAAGGTAATAGCGAAGGACGATAAAAACGCTATTGTGGAAGGCGTAAAACTCGGAGACAGAGTTGTAGTAAAGAGGGGATTGATATGGAGTTTATTAAGAAGAATATAGAAACGTTGAGGTTGAGGGTTAAGGAGGCGGCTGAAAAATCGGGCCGCCGGGAGGAAGATATAAAGATAGTTGCGGTAACTAAGACGGTTATGCCTGAAACAATCCAGGTGGCCGTCGATTATGGACTTACAATTTTAGGGGAAAACCGAGTTCAGGAAGCTCAGAGGAAAATAGGATTGGTAAAAGGCGACGTCAGTTGGCACATGATAGGACATTTGCAAAAAAATAAAGCTAAGTATGCGGTAAGACTTTTCTCCATGATTCAGTCGGTGGACAGCTACGAACTTGCAGTTGAGATCGATAAAAGGGCGGGTAAGCTCGGGAAGGTCATGGATGTGCTGGTTCAGGTAAACATCGGCAAAGAGGAAACCAAATTTGGAGCGGAATACGAGGAAACCCCAGAGTTAATAAAGAAGATATCAGAACTAGAGAACATCAGGGTAAAAGGTTTGATGGCCATAGCACCTTTTAAAGAGGACCCTGAAGACGTAAGGCCGTTTTTCAAAAAAATGAGGGAATTATTTTTGAAATTGAAGGATTTACGCTTAAAAAATGTAGAAATGGAATTTTTATCAATGGGTATGACCCATGATTTTCATGTGGCCATAGAAGAGGGGGCAAACATGATAAGAATAGGGAGCGGTATTTTCGGACCGAGAATCTAGGGTGAGGAGGTATAAAAATGGCCAGCAACAAATTGTGGAATAAGATACTTTATTTCCTGGGAATAGAAGACGAGGAGCCGCCTGTGCACCAGTATGAAGACCCCCTTGGCATGCCTGCAAGACCCGAAAGAGGGAGGATTATAAATATTCATCAGATACCGAAGAACAGGGTGACGGTTTTCAAACCCACCTGTTTCGATGAAGTAAGGGAGATTTCGGAGGAGTTGAAAAACCGCAGGGCGGTCATAGTTAACCTGGAGGGACTGGATAAGGAGACGGGACGGCGCATACTGGATTTTTTAAGCGGCAGCGTCTTTGTATTAGACGGAACAGTGAAGAAAGTCGGAAGCGGCACTTTTGTCTTTGCGCCGAACAACGTGGATATAACAGGTTTTAACATCGACGAGATGGAATCCGGAAAAGAAAAGCCTATTTTTAAAGTTTGATGCTGAGGAGGTTAAAGCCTTTGTTGATAATCAGAACGATAGACTTGTTTTTCAGATTTATGGAATTTTTAATCATCGTAAGAGTATTCATGAGTTGGCTACCTAGAGCGGAGTATTGGCCAATTTATAGATTCGTCTATCAAGTTACTGAACCTCTCCTTGCTCCTTTCAGGCATTTATTTTTTAGATTTTTACCCCCGAGAGGAGGTTTTTATATTGATTTTTCACCCGTTTTTGCGCTTATTACCATGAATATTGTAAAAAATGTGGCAGTGGCGCTTTTGTTGAAGGTGATATATTAAATCACAGGATAGGGGTGATAAAAATGACCTTGACTCCACTGGACATTCAAAAAAAGGAATTCAGAAAATCTTTCAGGGGGTACAGCGAGGAAGAGGTTAAGGATTTTTTAGAAAAAGTAACTCAAAGTTATGAGAAATTATATAGGGAAAATCAAGAGTTAAAAGAAGAAATAAAGTTTTTGAGGGAAAAACTCAAAGAATATCAAGAGCTGGAAACCACGCTTAAAAAAGCTATTATCCTTGCAGAAAAAGCTGCCGAAGACTTAAAAAGGAACGCGGAACGGGAAAAGGAACTGATTATAAAGGACGCCCGAGTTAAGGCTGAGGAAATGCTTGCGAAAGCTAAAATGCGATGCGATGTGTTAAGTGAACGGTACGAAGAAATAAAGGCTCAATTTCAACTCTTCAAGACGAGGTTTTTAAATTTTTTACAGTCGCAAATAGACCTCATCAATTCTGCGGGGTTGGATGGCGAAGATTATGTAAAAGAAGCAGCAGCCGGGCATGATTTTGAAGGAGAAGAAGGAGGGGAAAACGGCGATGGCGGAGGAAAAGAGGCTGTCGGTGGTGGGGATAATAGTTTATGAGAGGGAAAAATCCGCCGCGAAGGTGAACGAGATATTGTCGAAATTCGGCGACATGATAGTAGGCCGAATGGGCATACCATACAAGGAAAGGGGAATTTCAGTCATCGCGCTTATTGTCGATGCGACCACCGATGAGCTTGGCGCACTCACTGGAAAGTTGGGTCAGGTTCCGGGAGTAAAGGTAAAATCCGCGGTGACGGCTTGAAGATTGTGGATTTAAATTGACTGAAAGGGATGGTTCATATAATAGGGATAATAGGCGCTTTAGATAAAGAAGTAGTCCTTTTATGTGAAAAGCTGGAAAAAACAAGGACCGTACAGAGGGCAGCTTTAACTTTTCATCAAGGCATCCTGCAAGGGAAAGAAGTCGTCGTAGTAAAAAGCGGTGTTGGGAAAGTCAATGCGGCTTTGTGCACCCAGCTTTTAATAGACTATTTTCGGCCGAATGTAATTTTATGTACCGGTGTGGCAGGGGCTTTGAGGGAAGAACTGGATATTGGAGATGTAGTAATATCTACCGAGGTAGCTCAACATGATGTGGATGGTACGGTTTTCGGTCACGAACTCGGTGAAATCCCGAATCTAGGGGTCAAATTTTTCAAGGCTGACGAGAACCTGGTGGAAATTGCCTGGGAAGTAGCCCGCCAAACCTTAAAAGGGAAAAAAGCAGTTAAGGGGAGAATATTGAGCGGTGATCAGTTTATATGCAGCGCTGAGAGAGTAAAATATTTGAGAGATGTCTTCGACGGCTCCTGTGTGGAGATGGAGGGAGGAGCCATCGGACATGTATGCTACGTAAATGATGTACCTTTTGTCGTGATAAGATCCATATCGGACAGAGCTGACGATAAGGCTGTTGTGGTGTACGAAGAATTCTCAGAAGCAGCGGCCAAAAATTCTTCGAATATAATTATAGGGATCTTGGATAATTTGAAGTAGGCATAAAAAAGGTAGAGTTGGTTAAATTAGAATAAGGGGTACCTTAATGTTGATGGAAAGGGAAAGGGAAAACCTCATCCGCGAGTTGAGCTTAAAAATCGACGAGCTTTCGGTCAAGATAGAGAAGCTAAACCTCTCGGAATACTTGGAACTGTTTAGGAACCCCAAGAGGCTGCTTTATCTAAATTTTTTGGCCGGAGTTGCAAGGGGTTTTGGAATGGCGGTGGGGTTCACTTTGCTGGGGGCTTTGGCACTTTACATCCTCCAACGCGTAGTCATACTAAATCTCCCCCTCATAGGCGATTTCATAGCTGAATTAGTCAGGATAGTGCAGGATGAACTTTCCGTAAAATAATGGTGATGAGGAGGATAATCTTGGAAAACAAAGAGTACTACCGTCGGAAGTTGGAGGACTTGAAACGGGAATTGGAGAGCCAAATGTCTACAATAACCAGGAGAGGTTCGGAACCTTTAAAAGAATCGGTTGGGGAACTTTCATCGTACGATAACCACACGGCGGACCTGGCGGCTGAAACTTTCGAAAGGGAAAAGGACCTGGGCCTGCGGGATAATACGAAAAGGATGCTGGTGAAAGTGGAAAGGGCCCTTGGTAAAATTGAGGACGGGAGTTATGGGTTTTGTGAGAAATGCGGCAGCTCGATAGAAAAAGAGCGTTTAAATTTAGTCCCGTACACCACCTTATGTGCAAAATGCAGCAAAGAAGAAGAAAAAATTTTCGCGAAGGGGGCAAGACCGGTAGAGGAAGAAGTCTTGAAGTATCCATTCGGGAAAAGTTTTCGCGACGATTCGGAAAATGTTGGATACGATGGGGAGGATGCGTGGCAGGATGTGGCTAGGTACGGCACAGCCAACACTCCCCAGGATGAACCGGGTTCGGTTGATTACAAAGAAGCTTATACCGATGGAAGCGAGGAAAGAGGGATAACTGATAAATTGGATAAAGTAATTTATGAAGATGAACCGGGCAAATTGGGAAGATAAATACCCGCAATGGGTATTTATTTTTTTATCCAGCGCGATTTGCTAGGTAGTAAAGATTTCGTTGATGTCAGGAGGGCAGTGGTATATAATTTTTATGTAGCAATAAAAGTTTGGAGGTTATAGCGATTTGGCTGTATGGATTTTTGCAGCACTTATTTTTGCGGTGGACCAGTTGACAAAAGCCCTGGTTAAAATGCACATGGCTCCCAACCAGTCAATTCCGGTCATAGATAATATTTTGCATCTGACGTACGTGCAAAATACCGGGGCAGCCTTCAGCCTTCTAAAAGGCAGGGTATTTTTTTTCGTTGTGGTATCTTTTGCGGTTATTGCAGTTATTGTTTATTATCTGACAAGATTGCCTGAAGAAAAGAAACTTTTCAAATTTACACTCGCCCTTGTTCTGGGCGGAGCTTTTGGAAACCTGGTAGACCGTTTGCGCTTTGGCTACGTGGTGGATTTTATAGATTTCAGAATCTGGCCTGTTTTTAATGTGGCTGATTCTGCAGTGGTAATAGGTGTGCTTCTGCTTTTGTACCTAGTAATGTGCGACAGTGAGATTCTAAAAAGTTTGGATTGAAACGGGAGGGGCAATTTTTGGAGAGGACCTTCAAAATCAACGTGGCGGAAGAAGATGTAAAAAAGCGCATAGATGTTTTTTTGGCTGGATTAATGAACGATTTTTCGAGGAGTTACATACAAAAAGGGATCGAAGAAGGGTGGGTAAAGGTAAACGGAAAATCTGTAAAACCCAATTACAAGTTGAAAAAAGGCGATATAGTTGAAGCAAAGATACCCGCTCCCAAACCCCTTTCGGTCGAACCTGAAAATATTCCTCTCGATATTATCTACGAGGACCAGGACATAATCGTTGTCAGCAAGCCCCGCGGTATGGTAGTATATCCAGCCCCTGGAAATTACAGCGGAACTCTTGTAAATGCACTTTTGTACCACACGAAAGATTTGTCCGGAATAAATGGTGTTCTGCGCCCCGGGATAGTTCACCGATTAGACAAAGATACTTCCGGCGTTATCGTTGTGGCAAAAAACGACCAGGCCCACCGAGAGCTAGTAAATCAATTTAAAAACAAAAAGGTGAAAAAGACGTATCTTGCCATAGTTTGGGGAAATATCCTTGAGGATAAGGCGACGATTGAGGCTCCAATAGGCCGGCATCCGATAAAGCGGGTAGAGATGGCCGTGAATGCAAAACATGGCAAAGAGGCCATAACCCATTTTAAAGTATTAGAAAGATTCGGAGATTTTACTTTCGTCGAAGTCAGCATAGAGACTGGAAGGACTCACCAAATTAGGGTTCATATGAGCTATATAGGCCATCCGATTGTAGGAGACCCTGTTTATTCAAGGAAGAAAAATCCTTTTAAAATTAAGGGGCAAGCTCTTCACGCTTTTCGATTGGGGCTTTATCATCCGAGGAAAGGTGAGTTCATGACCTTTGAGGCCCCGCTTCCCGATGATTTTAATGAAATCTTAAATACTTTGAAAAAGAGGGTGATATGAATGGAAGAAAAAGCCTGCATAATGGACGATAAAGCCATTGACAGGGCGCTGACCAGGATAAGTCACGAAATTATCGAGCGTAACAAAGGAGTAGAAGACCTTGTGCTGGTGGGCATAAGGACCAGAGGGGTTCCGCTGGCAAAAAGAATGGCGTCGAAAATTAAAAAAATAGAAGGAGTAGATATCCCCGTGGGGATTTTGGATATAACGCTTTACCGGGACGACCTTTCGACTTTATCGGAGCAGCCCGTGGTAAACAAGACGGAAATAGATTTCGAGATTACAGGTAAAAAAGTAGTGCTGGTGGACGACGTTATATATACTGGAAGGACCGCGAGGGCGGCCCTGGATGCCCTGTCGGATCTGGGGCGTGCAAGGCTGATACAACTAGCAGTGCTCATCGACAGAGGGCATAGAGAACTCCCCATAAGGCCGGATTACGTTGGGAAAAACGTGCCCACGTCCAGGGATGAGATAATAAAGGTTAAACTGGAGGAAGTCGATGGGGAAAACAGCGTTGTAATCCTAAAAAAATAGTCTAATTTTTTTTCAGCTTCTCAACAATCCCCGCGTCCGGTGTCACGTAAATGGTCTTGTGATGGTCATAAATTACAAAACCCGGTTTGGCTCCCGGAGGTTTCCTCACGTGCCTTCTCAAAGTGTAGTCGACGGCGACGTTGCTCCCATTACGGGCTTTGCTGTGATATGCGGCGAGCAAGCATCCTTCCAAAAGAGTTTCGTCATCGACCGGTCTTCCGCCCGTCTGTATGATTACGTGGGAACCGGGCAGGTCTTTTACGTGAATCCAAATATCTTCGGGTTTTGCCTTTCGGGTAATCATGTCATTTTGTATGTTATTCTTTCCGACTAGGATGGTAAAGCCCGTGGAAGACGTGTATTTGATAGGTGAAGAAGGGTGAGCTTCGCCCTTCGATTTTTTTCCTGATTCTTTTATGTAACCGTATTTTGAAAGTTCTTTTTGGATTTCTTCAATATCTTCCACGTTCTCCGCCTGCTCTATGTTGTAAAGTACGCTTTCTAAGTATTTGATTTCGCTCAAAGTCTTTTCCATTTGGGTTTCAACTTTTTCCTTGGTAGCGCGAAGTTTTTTGTACTTTTCAAAGTAATATTGGGCGTTTTGGGACGGCGAAAGTTTTTCGTCCAGCGGTATCGAAACGGTTTTGCCTTCGTCGTAAAAATTTGGGAGGTTGATTTCCTTCGTCCCCGGCGCAACTTTATAAAGATAGGCTGAAAGAAGCTCACCGAACAATTTAAATTTTTCTATGTCGCTAGCTTCATCAATTTTTTCCTGTTGAAAGAAGAGAATCTGGCGAAGTTTTTTTATGTGCTTTTCTAATTGATGGCGCAAATTTTTCTTTATGCTTGTGAGTTTTTCGTACTTTTCCCTAAGAGAATAGAATAGGTCGACCGCTTCGTTTGCGCTTTTCAGGGAAATGACTTTGAATTTATCAAGGTGCGATAGAGGAAAAATCCAAAATTCCACGGGTTCATCGGTGCCCTCGTCAAAGTAAATTTTTGGCGAATACCGCGAGTTTTTTATATCTAAGGAGAGTTCTACTAGAGCCTCGGCTATTTTTTGCTTTTCCTCCAAATTCAATTCGTTTGCAGGCTTTTCTTCGTGAACTCCACTCTTGAATAAAATCTCTTTCGAGACGGTTTTGCTTATTCCCATAAATTTTTCCGTTATCCAGCGTTCGACCTTGATTGGTTCTGAAGCTTGCAAAATAATGTCGCGCAATTTTTTGCCCGTTTGAATTTCGCAATCGAGGATGTTTAATCTTTGACCAAATGGTGGAAGGACGTATTTTTTTCCGGGCAGAATTTCCCTTACCCGGTTTATATCGGAAGGTATTCGCTTTATGGAGTCGATTATGATTTTGTTAATATCGTCAACGAGTATTATATTGCTGTGCTTCCCCATTATCTCCACTATAAGAGTCCGATATATAGTTCTTCCAAATTCATCTTCGTTTTCAACTACTATTTCGACAAGCCTTTCCAGGTCCTTTTGCCTTATTTCGATGATTTTCCCGCCTGAAAGACTCTTCCTGAGCAGCATACAAAACATTGGCGGTGAGCTGGGATTTTCTTTTTCGACATCGGTTAAATGCAGCCGGCAATTCTGAGGATGGGCACAGATAAGGAGTTTTTTTTCTTCCTTGTGCCGCCTTATGTAAAGCAGGATTTCGCTTTTGTCCGGCTGGTATACTTTATCGATTTTTCCTCCGATTAAACATTTTTTCAGTTCGTTTATAACTGCGTTTAATACTATTCCATCGAATGGCATGGTCGTCCCCCCCCTTTTATATTAGGCTGCTTTTAGTATACCATAAATGAATATATTGTTTTAATAGGAATTAGGTGGTATAATAATTAGTAATGATTTTTCAAATAAGATTGAGGGTGATAGCGTAATATGAAGTTTACTAAGATGCACGGTCTGGGAAACGATTTTATTGTCGTAAATGGTTTTATAGAAGATGTGAGAATAATATTTGATAAGGCGGCAAAAATATGTGACAGACACCGAGGAATAGGAGCTGACGGCATACTGCTGGTGCTCCCTTCCGAAAAAGCGGACCTCAAGATGAGGATCATAAATAGCGACGGCAGCGAAGCGGACATGTGCGGAAACGGAATACGCTGTTTTGCCCGGTACGCTTTTTCAAGGAGACTTGTAAAAAAGGCGAATATGACGGTGGAAACCTTAGCGGGCATCATAAAACCGGAAGTCATCGTTAAAGACGATTTGATAGAAGGTGTTAGGGTTGACATGGGATGCTACAGTCTGAAGTGCAAAGATGTACCGTTGAAAGAAGATGTGAAAGAGGAAGCTGTAGACCTCGATATCGAAGTGGACGGCCAAGGGTTTAAGTTTACTGGAGTTTCAATGGGAAATCCACACTGCGTGATTTTCGTGGACGATGTGGAAAGTTTTCCGGTTGAACAGTTGGGGCCTAAAATAGAAAAGCACCCGTTTTTCCCGAAAAAGACCAATGTGGAATTTGTACAAGTCAAAGGGCGTGATTTTTTGAAAATGAGAGTATGGGAAAGGGGAGCCGGGCTCACCATGGCCTGCGGCACAGGGGCATGTGCTTCGGCGGTTGCGGCCTACAAAAAAGGACTAACTGGCCCTAAAGTAACGGTGAACCTGCCGGGGGGAGACCTTTTCATAGAGGTGGAAGAAAGCGGACGGGTTTATATGACGGGACCTGCCGCAGAAGTATATACCGGCGAGATAGACCTCAATATACTTTAAAATTTCGACGAACGGGGGAGATGAATTTGAGAATTGCAGAGCGCATAAAAAAAATACCGCCTTATCTTTTTGCTCAGATAGACAAAAAAATAGCCGAACTCAAGAAGAAAGGAGTAGACGTAATAAGTTTGGGAGTGGGTGATCCCGATTTGCCCACACCGCCCCATATCGTAAAGGCCCTTGAAAGAGCGGCAAATGATCCTGAATGTCATAAATATCCGGCTTACGAAGGATCGCTGGAGTTCAGAGAAGCAGTAGCTACATATTATAAAAGGAGATTCAGCGTGGAACTAGACCCTCAATCCGAAGTAATGGCCCTTATAGGTTCAAAAGAAGGTATTGCTCATATATTTTTCGCTTTTATCGATCCCGGAGATTACGCTCTAATCCCAGATCCAGGATACCCCGTCTATAAAACCGCTACTTTATTCGCGGGTGGCATACCTTATCCGATGCCTTTGCTGAAAGAAAACAATTTCCTTCCCGATTTTTCAAAGATAGATACGGAAGTGGCAAAGAAGGCGAAGCTGATGTTTCTTTGCTATCCGAACAATCCTACTGCTGCCGTGGCGGATGAGAAATTCTTCGAAGAAGCCGTGGAATTTGCAAAAACTTACGATATAATAATTTGCCACGACAGCGCTTATGTTGATATTACTTTCGACGGCTACAAGGCCCCTAGCTTGCTTTCCGTAAAAGGCGCAATGGATATTGGTGTAGAATTCGGTTCTCTTTCAAAACCTTACCGCATGACCGGCTGGAGAATTGGATATGCGGTCGGCAACAAAGATATAATATCCGCATTGGGAATTATTAAGACAAATATAGACTCGGGGCAATTTACCGCAATTCAAAAAGCCGGCATTGAAGCGCTTTTAGGGCCGCAGGACAGCGTAAATGAAATGCTGTCTGTGTTTGAAAAAAGGCGTAACCTGGTAGTCGAAACTCTAAAGGGGATAGGCCTTGAGGTAGAACCTCCGAAGGGAACGTTTTACGTTTGGGTGCCGGTTCCTGAGGGTTATACATCTCAATCCTTTGCGGAGATGCTCATTGAAAAGGCGGCGGTGGTCGTAACGCCGGGAGTCGGTTACGGAGATTACGGTGAGGGCTACGTGAGAATTTCGCTTACGACGCCAGATGAAAGGCTGGAGGAGGCCATGAGGCGGATTAAAGAAAGCTTGAGCTTTTGATTTTGAAGGTTTTTTGAAGGGTTGGTTATTATGATAAGAAGCATGACCGGCTATGGGCGCGGAAAAAGCTGCGGCAAAATTACCTGGGAAGTCGAACTGAAATCGATAAATCACCGCTTTTTGGAAATATACGTGAAATTGCCCCGCCAGTGGTTTTTTCTGGAAGAGAAGATAAGGAACTATATTAGGGAGCGCATAAGTCGGGGGCGAATCGATGTTTTCGTAAACTGTTCTTCAGAAACGTTGCCTGTAGACATAAAAATTGACAAACAGGCAGTGGCGAGCTATTATAAAAAGTTGGTGGAATTGAAGGAAGAGGTGGGCTTCGAGGGACCGGTAACCCTTTCTTTGCTTTCCGTGATGCCGGATTTATTCGTAGTCGAACAGCAGTTTCCTGAGGAAGAAGAACTGTGGCCAGAACTTAAAAAGGCGCTCGAAGAAGCGGTGGATAACCTTATTGAGATGAGGACTAAGGAAGGGAATAATCTATGGCGGGATATTTCGTCCAGACTCGATGTCATCATGGAGAGGGTCAGAAACATAAAGATAAGGTCTGATGTAATGATCGAAGAATATCGCAAGAAGCTCCAGCAAAAAGTGAAAAAGATAAAAGAAGGCTTGGAGCTGAACGAAGAGAGATTGGAAGCTGAAGTTGTGATTTTCGCAGAGAGGTCCGATATTAGCGAGGAACTAGTGAGGATAGAAAGTCACATTGCCCAATTTAAAAATATGGGGGATGCAGAGGGAGCCTCAGGCAAAAAAATGGATTTTTTGGCTCAAGAAATTTTCAGGGAAGCCAATACCATTGCGTCTAAATCCGCGGACTACAATATAACGAGAGAAATAATTGAAATAAAAAGCGAACTTGAGAAAATAAGGGAACAACTGCAGAATATTGAATAATTTTATCAGGAGGGAATGTTGTGGAAATAAAACTTGTAAACATAGGATTCGGAAACATAGTTTCTGCAAACAGAATCATTGCAATTGTAAGTCCAGAATCTGCTCCTATAAAGCGCATAATCCAGGAAGCCCGCGACAGGGGTATGCTGATAGACGCGACCTACGGAAGGCGCACCCGTGCGGTCATAATAACAGACAGTGATCATGTGATCCTATCTGCCGTACAGCCGGAAACTGTTGCTAACCGGCTGAACAACAAAGATATTGAAGAAGAAGTAGAGGAAATATAGGAGAGAAATCATCATGTCAAAGAAAGGGATGTTAATAGTGCTGTCCGGGCCTTCGGGAGCTGGTAAGGGGACTTTGTGCAGTTATTTACTGAAGAGAAGGCCTGAACTTGTGCTTTCGGTTTCCGTGACGACTAGGCCACCAAGGCCCGGCGAAGTAAACGGTGTCAGTTACTACTTCACCGATGAAGAAAATTTCAAAAAAATGGTGGAAAAGGGCGAGTTCCTGGAGTGGGCCAAAGTTTACAATAATTATTACGGAACTCCCAAAAAATTCGTAGAGGAACATTTGAAACAGGGCAAAGATGTCATTTTGGAGATAGACATTCAAGGGGCAAGAAAGGTGAAGGAAAATTGCCCCGATGCTATTTTTATATTCATTTTGCCGCCCGACATTGAAGAATTGAAAAATCGAATAATAAAACGGGGAAGCGAAAGCAAGGAGTCTTTTGACCTAAGGGTAAAAAGTGCCGAAGAAGAACTGAAAGCCATGTACGACTACGATTATGCGGTTGTAAACGATGTTCTTGAGGAAGCTGTAAAAAAGTTAGAGTCGATAATTATAGCTGAAAGGTGTAAAGTCGAAAGAAATAAAGAGCTGTTGGAGTTGGTATGCAAGGAGGGGTGCAAAATATGATGTATCCGTCTATAGATTCGTTAACCAGCAAATACGAGAGCAAGTATGTGCTCGTTGTAGCAGCGGCAAAGCGTGCAAGGCAGCTCGTTGAAGGTTCGCCTAAACTTGTGGACGTAAAGACCACAAAGCCGGTTTCCATTGCCCTTTTTGAGTTAGACTCGGGGAAGATAAAAATAGAACCTCCTCTTTCCGGAAATAAGTAGGTGGAAAGATTATGTTACAGGATAAATTCGTCGTGTTGGGTGTGACGGGTAGTATAGCGGCTTACAAAGCTGCAGAGTTGGTGAGGCTTTTAAAAAAAAGGGGAGCCGAGGTTCAAGTCGTAATGACCAGCTCTGCCAAGGAATTCGTCACACCTTTGACTTTTCAGGTGCTTTCCGGTAATCCCGTTGTTACCGACATGTTTGAAAAACCAGTTCGCTGGGAAGTGGAGCACGTCTCCCTTGCCGACAGGGCGGACCTTTTCGTAATCGCTCCGGCCACAGCCAATGTAATTGCAAAAATGGCAGTCGGCATCGCCGATGATATGTTGACTGCTTCGGTCCTGGCAACCCGGGCGAAAGTTTTGGTGGTGCCGGCTATGAACGTAAATATGTACATGAACCCGATCACCCAGGAAAACATAAGCTTCCTTAAGGAAAAAGGTTTTTACGTGATGGAACCCGATGAAGGCTTTTTGGCTTGCGGTTATTCAGGGAAAGGTAGGTTCCCTGAGCCTGAAAAAATATTAAATGTTATAGAAAGACTGGCTGGAGTTTGCGGTGACCTTCAAAATAAAAAAATCCTCATTACCGCTGGCCCAACCAGAGAACCCATCGACCCGGTGAGGTTTATTTCAAACCGCTCTTCCGGCAAAATGGGTTACGCACTGGCGGAGGCTGCTGTGGAACGCGGTGGTGAGGTTATACTTATTTCTGGACCCACCTGCCTTCCGCGACCATCAGGACTTTATAAGTACATCAGAATCAATACGGCCCTGGAAATGCGGGAATGTATTCTAAAATATTTTTACTGGAGCGATGTGGTAATAAAAGCGGCGGCCGTTTCGGACTTCAGGCCGAAAAGTTATTCGGAGCACAAGATAAAAAAGAATGATAGTGCGACTGAAATGACCCTCCAACTGGAAAAAAATCCAGATATTTTAAAGGAGTTGGGGGAAAAAAAACAAAAGCAGCTTCTTGTGGGTTTTGCCGCCGAGACGGACGAAATTAAGGAAAACGCCATGGAAAAACTCAACAAGAAAAATCTCGATCTTATCGTCGTCAATGATGTGACTGCAGAAGGGGCGGGTTTTGAAGTTGACACAAATATCGTCAGGATATATTACAAGGATGGTTCTGCTGAAGAAATTCCCAAAATGACCAAAAAAGAACTGGCCAATGTCATTCTGGACAGAGTGGTAAAACTTCTAAAAAATTGATTTTTGCTGGAGGGATTCTTTTGAACGAGCTGGCGGAGGTTGCTGTTGACGCAAAGCACCCTGCCATAAAAGGCGAGTATTATTACATAGTTCCCGAACAATTAAAAGAGAAGATACAGGTGGGTAGCAGGGTAAGGGTCCCTTTCAACAACAAAACCATTGACGGGGTGGTTTTACGCTTTTTGAAAAAAGAAGACGCAAATTGCGATTTTTGTTTGAAAGAAATTTCGGCGGTGGATGAACGGTTTGTTCTGCCGCCATTTATGCTGGAACTGGCTGGATGTCTGGCGAAGTATTATGCAGCAAATATTATAGACTTTTTAAAGCTAATGTTGCCTCCGGATGTCGGTCTGCCAAAGGAGTCTTTATATTCTATAGCGGAAGCTTGGAAGGTCGAAAGCTTCAGGTCAGAAATTCAAAAGGAGGTCTTCCGCGTTATAAGGGATGCGGGTTCGATTACTTCGGAAGATATTTCGAGAATACTGGATTTACCCCATTCGAAGGTTAAAGGGGCCCTTTCGTCTTTGATGAAAAAAGGGTTCGTAAAAAGAGAATTCAGGGTAAAAATCGAAAATCCCTCATTTCGGGAAGATAGCCCGAAATCTGCTTTTCCAAGGTTAACGTTTGAACAGGCAAAAGCTCTGAATGAAATAAAACGAAACATGGAAGAAGAAAAAAAACCGGTGCTTCTTTTTGGGATAACGGGTAGCGGAAAAACTGAGGTATATATTAAGGCTATAGAAAATGTGCTTGCAAAAGGCAAAAAGGCGCTGGTGCTGGTGCCTGAAATATCTCTAACGCCTCAAATGACGGAAAGGTTTCACGAAAGGTTTCCGGGAAAAGTGGCCGTTCTCCACAGCAGGCTTTCCGATGGAGAAAGGTTCCGGGAGTGGTACAGAGTTTATAAAGGAGATGCCGATATTACCATCGGTGCAAGGTCGGCGGTTTTCGCGCCAATCAGGGATTTAGGGCTGATAATCGTCGATGAAGAACACGAATCTTCCTACAAGCAAATGGAATTCCCTTTTTACGATGCCAGGCAGGTTGTGCGGTTCCGCGCGGAGATTCAGGGGGCGGCCGTGGTTTATGGCAGCGCAACGCCTTCGGTAGAATCCTTTTACAAGGCCATAAAAGGAGAGTTCGCTCTTTTAAAATTGACCCGGCGGGTGACGGGAAAACCGCTTCCCCCCGTAGAAATCGTAGACATGAGGGAAGAACTGAAATCCGGAAACAAGCACATTTTCAGCAGTAAGCTGTGCTCGGAGATGGATTCTGCTCTATCCCGCGGTGAACAGGTGATCCTTTTTCTCAACCGGAGGGGACATTCCACCTTTGTACTTTGCAGAGATTGCGGTTATGTACTGAAATGTCCCCACTGCGATATTTCCCTCACGTATCATATAAGTGACAAAAAGGGGAAATGTCATTACTGTGGATTTCAAGTAGACGCTCCGGATATCTGTCCGAAATGCGACAGCCGCAATATCCGTTACTTCGGAGCAGGGACTGAAAAGGTGGAGCAGGAAATCAAAAGCCGTTACCCCGGGGTCAAGGTGATTAGGGTTGACGCCGATTCTACCTCCAGAAAAGGTGCGCTTGAAAAAATGCTCTGGGAATTTAAATTGGGTAAAGCCCAGGTTATGGTGGGCACCCAGTCCATAGCAAAAGGCCTTGATTTCCCGCGGGTGTCGCTGGTCGGCATTGTTGCAGCCGATGTTACCCTTAACCTGCCTGACTTTCGAGCAGGAGAAAGGACCTTCCAGCTTATAAGTCAGGTGGCCGGCAGAGCCGGCAGAGGCGATATCCCAGGAAAAGTGATAGTGCAGACGTATTGTCCCGAATCTTTGGCTATAAAAGCTGCCTGCCAATATAAATTCAAAGATTTCTACAAAGAGGAGCTCTTCAATAGAAAGAAGTTTGAATATCCGCCTTTTTATTATTTGATGAACCTGACTTTTACTGGCACTGATCTTGCTAAAGTTGAGGCGGCGGCGTTTAAAGTCAAAAAAATTCTTGAAGAAAAAGTGCCGCAGACAAAAATACTAGGGCCCATTCCCGCACCGCGGTTTAAAGTGAAAGACAACTTCCGGTACAACATTTTGCTGAAAAGCAGTAAGCAGGAAAGCTTAATAAAAGCAGGAGATATCTTGAAAAATTTGAAGGGCTTTGACAGAAAAGTTTACCTGAGCTGGGATATGGACCCTCAAGATTTGATGTGAACGGAGGTTGGAAGATGGCTATCAGGAAAATACGTCAGTTGGGAGACGAAGTTTTGCGGAAAAAATCCAAGAAGGTAACCGTATTCGATGAGAAGCTAAAAGAGCTGATTGAAGACATGGCGGAAACGATGAAATGGGCCAACGGCGTAGGGCTTGCAGCTCCTCAGGTTGGTATATTAAAAAGGGTTGTTGTGATAGATGTGGGAGAAGGACTGATAGAGCTTGTAAACCCTGAAATAATAGCCGAGGAGGGAGAGGTGGTGGGCGTCGAGGGATGCCTGAGTATCCCCGGAATTACAGGAGAAGTGGCAAGGCCAAAAAAGGTAAAGGTCAGGGCTCAAAATTCCAAGGGAGAATTCATAGAACTTGAGGGAGAGGACTTGTTGGCAAGGGCGCTCTGCCACGAGATAGACCACTTGGATGGCATACTCTTTATAGACAGGGCACAAAGGATAATCGAAGAAGATAGCGAAGAGGGATGATTATGAAAATAGTCTTTATGGGCACTCCAGACTTTGCTCTGCCTTCCCTCGAGGCTCTCATCGAACATGGCTACGATGTGCTTGCGGTGGTGACTCAGCCCGACAGGCCGAAGGGGAGAAAGCGCACCCTTACCCCTCCTCCGGTCAAGGTGAAAGCAGAAAAGTACGGAATAAGGGTGTACCAGCCCGAAAAAATAAGAGACGAGTCATTCGTGAAAGTGCTAGAATCTCTTGCACCCGAGCTATTTGTGGTAGTAGCTTATGGTCAGATCTTGCCGCCTTCGGTGCTTCGCATTCCATCTATAGGTTGCATCAATGTGCATGCCTCGCTTCTACCAAAATACAGGGGAGCGGCCCCGATTCAATGGGCTATTATAAGTGGAGAGGAAAAAACTGGAGTTACCACTATGTGGATGGACGAAGGCATGGACACAGGCGATATCTTTCTCCAAAAAGAGGTAGCAATTGACCACAAATGGTCTGCCGTAGAGCTGTCCGAAGTGCTGTCAAAAGTTGGCAGTGAACTTCTTCTGGAAACCCTTGAAAAAATTAAAGCCAACGATATAATCAGAGTGCCGCAGAACCATGCTGAAGCGACGTACGCTCCGGTTTTAAAGAAGGAGGATGCGAGAATTGACTGGAAAAACACCACCAAAGCCATTTACGATCTGATACGGGGGATGCAGCCTTGGCCCGGAGCTTTTACATTCATGAGGGGTGTGGAGCTGAAAATCTGGAGGGCTGAAATTTACGCTACGGGAGAAAGCGGGGAGCCGGGGAGGGTATTGGGAATCGATAAAGAACGCGGAATATTAGTAGGAACCGGCGATGGAGTTTTGTTGATTGCCGAGCTGCAGGAAGCGGGAAAGAAAAGGATGTCTGCCGCCGAATATTTGCGGGGACATTCGATAGCCGAGGGAGAGTTTTTTTCTGATGATAGAAATAAGGAAGACAAAAAAAAGGATATATATAAGTCTACTTCTGGTTAGTATTGCTATTTTATCTGCTTTGGCGACGGCAGGTGTGGCAATTTATCTAAATAAGTTTACCCACTTTTACAAGTGGATGTTACTTGCGGTTTTGTTGGGATTGGCTGTACTTATTGTTGTTCTGAGCCTAGGCCTTGCAGCGACGGTGCTGACTTTGTGGCACGTAAAAGGCTTTTTTGGACTGGAAAGACTGATAAATTTTTCCTTGAACTTGCTTTTTCCTATCACTATTGCTTTGGGGAAGTTGCTTCACATTCCTAAGGATATAATAAAAAGTTCCTATATAGAAGTAAACAATAATCTGGTAAAAACCAAGAATTACAAAATAAAACCGGAGGATATCCTGGTATTGGCACCCCACTGCCTCCAGCGGTGGGATTGCCCATATAAAATTACGGCCGATGTGTCGAATTGCAGGCGTTGCGGAAGGTGCGACATAGAAAAGCTTGTTGCCCTTGCCGAAAAAAAAGGGGTAAGATTGGCTGTGGTCACCGGCGGTACGCTGGCGAGAAAGATAGTGATGGATTTCAGGCCGAAAGCAATTGTCGCCATCGCCTGCGAGAGGGATCTTTCCGAAGGAATTCTTGACACAAATCCGATTCCGGTTTTGGGCATATTAAATATAAGGCCGGAAGGACCATGCGTAAATACAAGGGTGGATGTTAAAAAGGTCGAAGAAGCCCTGGATTTTTTTCTCATTGGAAGGGAAAGGGAGTAAAATAGATGAAAAATAAAAGTCCTCGTGCAATTGCCGTGAAAATACTCACTGAGGTGGAGAAAGGGTCCTACTCAAATCTTGCTTTAAACCGGCATTTGACTCCAGAAATCGAAAAGGAGGACAGAGCTCTCATTACAGAACTGGTGTATGGTGTAGTAAAATACAGGGTGAGGCTTGACTACGTGCTTTCAAAGTTTTCGAAGGTAAAGATAAGCAGCATACATCCCGTTGTGTTGAATAGCTTGAGGGTAGGTCTTTATCAAATATTGTTTCTGGACAAAATCCCCGATTACGCCGCTGTCAATGAGTCGGTGAATGTGGCAAAATCTTTCGGCAAAAGGGCGGCGGGTTTCGTCAACGGCATTTTAAGAAACGTTATAAGAAATAAAGACGTCATAGATTATCCTGAGCCGGCAAAAGAGCCGGTAAGATATCTTTCCATCTATTATTCCTTTCCAGAGTGGATGGTCCGAAGATGGATTGAGCTTTTCGGATTTGATTTTACCGAGTCCTTGCTTAGTGCATTCAATGAAAAGCCAAAGTTATGTGTGCGGGTCAACGAATTAAAGATAAAAAAAGACGATTTAAAAAGTCTTTTGAATAAAGAAGGCGTAAAATGGAGCTCCGGGCTTTTCCTCGAGGAAGCCCTTTACATCGAAGACGGACCGCCGTTGACCCGCCTTGAAAGTTTTAAAAGAGGTTATTTTCAGCCCCAAGATGAAAGCTCGATGCTGGTGGCAAGGGTCTTGGGGGCGAAAGGCGAGGAAAGAGTGCTGGACGTGGCGGCAGCTCCCGGAGGGAAGACGACCCACATTGCACAGCTCATGAAGAATACGGGAAGAATACACGCATGGGACCTTCATCCCCACAGAATTGAACTTTTGAAAGAAACTTGCCGCAGGTTGGGCGTCACGATAGTTCATCCTGAAGTACGGGATGCGAAAATCCCTGATACGAAAAGTTTCGTGCAGTTCGACAAGGTGCTGGTGGATGCACCATGCAGCGGACTGGGAGTAATTAGAAGAAAGCCGGATATAAAATGGACAAAAAAGCCGGAGGATGTTGTCAATTTGAAAAGGGAGCAGTTCGAACTTTTAAGTGCTTCTTCTAAGTACGTAAAGCCGGGCGGCGCTATAGTTTACAGCACCTGCAGCATAGAGCCGGAGGAAAACGAAAAGGTCATAGAGAAATTCCTGCAGGAAAACCGGGATTTTGAACCGGACGACATAAGACCGTTTCTACCGAAGGCCCTTTCCGGCGAGTTAAAAGAACCGTATGGATATATACAAATATATCCGAATGTACATGGACTGGACGGGTTTTTTATCGCGAGGCTGATAAGAAGACAATAAAGGGGTAGTTTTTTATGCAAAGGACAGACCTAAAAGGGATGACCGTAGAAGAGCTTCAGGATTTTTTAAGGCCTTTAGGCGAACCTGCTTACAGGGCACGTCAGATTTTTCGATGGATTTATAAAGGGGTCGAGGATTTCGACAAAATGACCGATATACCAAAAAGCCTTGCTGTAAAGTTAAAAGAGATTTGTTATGTGGGCAAGATAAAAATCCACCGGAAGTTCGAGTCGCAAAAGGACGAAACTGTAAAATACCTCCTTTTGCTCCAAGACGGCGAAGTTATCGAGAGTGTAAAGATGGAGCACGACTACGGTGTTACCGTATGCGTTTCAAGCCAGGTCGGATGTCCCATGGGTTGTGCTTTTTGTGCTTCCACCATAGGAGGTTTTAGGAGGAACTTAACTGCTGGAGAAATGGTTGACCAGGTGCTTGTAATTCAGGAAGACATAAGAAAAAGGATAAGCCACGTAGTAGTTATGGGTAGCGGTGAACCGCTTCTAAACTACGATGAGCTAATAAAGTTTTTGCGGATAATAAACTCAGAATTAACTTTCAACATAAGCTACAGGAGGGTGAGCGTTTCTACTTGCGGGATAGTACCTGGGATAAAGCGTCTTGCGGAAGAAAAGCTGCCTATCACGCTTTCGGTGTCGCTCCACGCTCCTTTTGATGAATTAAGGGACAGGCTAGTTCCGATAAATCGCCGATACCCGATAATGGAATTGTTAGATGCGTGCAAATATTATATAATAAAAACTAAAAGACGCATAACCTTCGAATACACCATGATATCCGGCATCAACGATTCCAAGGAGTGTGCGGTGAAACTCGCGCGTTTGTTAAAAGGTATTCTATGCCATGTAAATCTTATACCGCTGAACCCTGTAAGAGAAAGGGTTTTTGAAAGAAGTGCGCATGAACGCATCAAGCTCTTTGAAGAAATTTTGAAGAATTACGGCATTTCGGTTACTGTAAGAAAGGAAACGGGAGCCGACATCGAGGCTGCCTGCGGTCAACTGCGGAGAAGCTTTCTCAATGAGGTGAAAAAATGATTCATTGCGCTAAAAGTGACAGGGGCAGGGTAAGGCCTAACAACGAGGATGCCTTTTATATTCCGGAAAATATGAATGAACTGTTGCTTTTCATAGTGGCGGACGGCATGGGAGGTCATAATGCCGGAGAAGTGGCAAGTCGATTGGCGGTGGAAGAAATTTCTTCTTTTATCAAAAGTAAATACTATGCTAAATCTTTCCAAGAAGATGTGGTATTGCTGATTAAAGAGGCGTTTAAGGCCGCAAACGAGAAAATTTATACAATGTCTCTCCAATCGGAGCAATTGGCGGGAATGGGAACTACTGCTACACTTGCTCTTTTTAATCAAGGCAGGGTTTACATAGGCCATGTAGGAGATAGCCGCGCTTACATGTTGCGGGGCGATCATTTGCGTCAGTTGACTAAAGACCACTCATTAGTATGGCAGCTTATGGAAGAAGGTCGACTTACGGCTCAAGAAATAAAATGCCATCCAATGCGAAATATCATAACTAGGGCATTGGGAGTGGATGAGAAAGTAGACGTGGATGTATATGATTACGAGTATAAAAGTGGAGATATTTTTCTGCTTTGTAGTGATGGCTTGACAAACATGTTAGACGACGAAAAAATAAGAGAGATAATTTTGAATGCTGATAGTATTGAGGCGGCCGCCGAGAGACTGGTACAGGCCGCAAACAACCTGGGCGGTCACGACAATATTACCGTGGAGCTCATACTTGTTGACTAATTATGGAGAAGTGATAGATTATGATAGGAAAAACGTTAGGAAACAGGTATGTCGTTTTGGAAGAAATAGGCGGGGGAGGAATGGCTGTAGTTTATAAGGCCAGGTGCACCCTCCTGAACAGGATTGTTGCTATAAAAGTTTTGAGGCCCGAATACTCCCACGACGAAAATTTTGTCATGAGGTTCCGGAGGGAAGCCCAGGCAGCAGCCAGCCTTTCGCATCCGAATATAGTGAATATATACGATGTCGGCCAGGAAGACGGAATTTATTTTATTGTGATGGAATACGTGGAAGGTAAGACCTTAAAGGAGCTGATAAGGGAAGGAGCACCTCTCCTGCCTTCAAAGGTAATAGAAATAGCAAAGCAGATTTGTGATGCGCTTGAATGCGCCCACAAAAATAAAATAGTTCACCGGGATATAAAACCACATAACATAATAATTACTCCCGAAGGAATGGTAAAGGTAACGGATTTCGGCATAGCAAGGGCCTCCACGGGTTCTACGATAACCAATACCGGAGGGCTTATAGGTTCGGCACATTACCTTTCGCCGGAACAGGCAAGGGGAGGTTTTGTCGATGAAAGGAGTGACATTTATTCACTGGGAGTACTTCTTTACGAAGCCCTGACAGGCCGCGTGCCTTTTGACGGCGACAGCCCCGTGGCTGTTGCGTTAAAGCATATTCAGGAAGAACCAAAACCCATTTCTCAATTGATACCGGGGTTTCCTCCGGCTCTGGAACAGATCGTAATGAAATGCATTTCAAAATCGCCGGATGAAAGATTCCAAAAAGCATCGGAACTAAAAAGAGAACTTGCGAAAGTCGAAAAAAATTTGGAAGTGTTGAACTTCAAGCCATCGGAACTTGAAAAAACCATGGTCCTCGATTCGATCAAGGAACCCACTTTAAAAAGCAAAGAAAAAGGACGAAAAAGAAGTCCGAAATTTTTGAGGGGACTTGCTATTGCTCTGCTGCTCGTAACTCTGTTTGCGGCTTTTTCGTATTTGGGAATGGTGATAGCGCGCAAGTATTTCTACGTTCCTGAAGTGATGGTGCCGAATGTAATAGGCCATAGTGAGGAGGAGGCAATAAGAAAGCTACAGGAGAAAGGTCTGAAAGCCGAAGTGATAGACAGAGTCTTTTCTGATGAGCCTGCGGGGCAGGTAATCGACCAGGAGCCGAAAGGCGGCACCGTTGTAAAAATCAACCATCCTCCAATAGGACTAGTCGTCAGCAAAGGACCAAAAACGCTGGGAGTTCCAAGGTTAATCGGACTTACTGAAATAGACGCTATAAATCTCATTGAAAGCAATAAATTCAAAGTGGGGGAAAGGAAAGAAGAGTATTCGGACGAGTATCCTGAAGGAATAGTGATTGACCAAAATCCGAGAGAAGGGCTACAAGTCCTTGAAGGTACCGAAATCAGCTACGTGGTAAGCTTGGGACCAAGGGAGAAAAAAATAAACATGCCGCTTCTCATAGGGAAAGATTTGGAGGAGGCAAAGAAGGAGCTTGAAAAAAACAAATTAAATCTGGGCAGCGTTGATTTTAAGTCTTCCGACGCAAAGAAGAACACGGTTATAGATCAAAATCCGAAGCCCGGAGCAGAAGTTGAAGAGGGATCATCGGTAAATCTTATTGTAAGCAGCGGTCCTCCGGAAGTGAAAAGAGTCAACATTTCTATTCTGCTTCCAGCACAGCCGCCGGAGTTTACAGTAAAAATCGAGATTACCGATGAATTGGGAACCAGGGTGGTTTATAACAAAAGACATACCCCGGAAGATAGCCCACTTGTAGTTCCAATAGAAGGTGTGGGTTCTATCAAGGTTAGGATATGGATAGACGATATGCTTTATTCCGAAGAAAATTTGTGAGGTTGATGTCGCGATGATAAAGGTTGCACCATCTATATTGTCTGCTGATTTCAGTAGACTTTACGACGAAGTGCAAAAAGTGGAAGAAGCAGGGGCAGACTTATTGCACATAGACGTTATGGACGGTCATTTCGTCCCCAATATAACAATAGGGCCCCCGGTGATATGTTGTTTGCGAAAAAAGAGCTCACTCCCTTTCGATGTCCATTTGATGATAACTAGTCCTGAGAGGTACGTAGACGATTTTATAAAAGCAGGGGCTGATATCTTAACCGTCCACGTAGAATCGACTATTCATATACACCGATTAATTCAAACTATTAAAGAAAAAGGGGCTTTACCTGCGGTAGCTTTAAACCCGTCAACCCCTTTGAGCGCATTAGATTATATACTGGAAGAGATTTATATGGTATTGATAATGACTGTGAATCCAGGGTTTGGCGGTCAAACTTTTATCAAGGGAATGTTGAACAAAATAAATAAACTAAAGGACAAAATAGTAGCGAAAAATCTTGACGTGCTAATTCAGGTGGATGGTGGAATAAATGAAAAAAATGCGCGAGAAATCGTCAAAGCCGGAGCGGACGTCCTCGTCGCCGGATCTGCTATTTACAATGCTCAAGACCCCGCTTGCGTCATCCGCCAGCTTAAAAATTTACCCCACGTATAGGGGGTTTTTTTGTATCAAAAGCTATCCGATTGGAATATAAATATCTCATGAAGGATTCTGCCGCGGGGGTGATCCGGTGGGACAACGGATAAATGTTAAAAAAATACTCGGCATTATAGCGGCTTTTACAGGTTCTGTTATTCTTATCACCCGCCTACCTTATTGGATTTGGATGCTGGCTGTAGGTGTTTTTTTAATATGGTTTGGTCTTTTAATGTACCAACAAAACTGGTGAAAGGGGGCAGGGCGGATGGTTAAAATTTACGTGTTTAAACTACCTAAAAGTTTAGGGAAAATAGTAAGAAAAGTATTGAGCATTTTTTCCCGGGATAATGAGGAATAAAAAGAGCGTGCTTGTCGGCACGCTTTTTTATTCTGCTCTTTTTACTTTTCCAGAACGCAAGCAGCGTGTGCATACTTTAATTCGCTTTGGCACTCCGTCCACGAGGGCTCTTACTCTCTGAATATTAGGCGACCAGGTCCTCTTAGTATGGATGTTGGAATGGCTCACCTGCATTCCTGTCCTTGGCACTTTCCCGCAAATCTCGCATTTGGCCATGGTTCCACCTCCTGCCTTTTAAACTGTCATTTAAAAAATACAAACTAATTTTATCACATCGAACAGGTCTTGTGCAATAAACCTGGAATAAGAGCTTAAAATATATTATAATGAATCTGTGAATAGAATGTTTATTAAATAAAGGGAGGCTGGATGGTGAAAAATATTATTAAAAACTCCCTTGGGAGTATACACATTTCTAAGGAAGTAATAGCCGTCCTCGCTGGCAATGCGGCGATAGAAAGCTACGGTTTAGTCGGTATGGTTTCAAGAAAGGTTAGTGACGGTATTGTAGATCTTCTGGGCAAGGAAAATTTGGGGAAAGGCGTGGAAGTCAAGGTAACGGAAGACGAATTGATTATCGACCTTTACATTGCTGTCCAGTACGGAACAAAGATAAGCGAAGTAGCTAATAACGTAATTGAAAAAGTTCATTATTCATTAAAGAGATTTCTAGGCTTTGCGCCAGATAAAGTTAACGTTTTTGTTCAAAGCGTGCGAGTGAAATAGTCCATGGGGGAGGTTGTCTAATTGTCGCTGGAAAATATTGATGGTACATTGTTTAGGAAAGCACTCACATACTCTGCGCGACTGTTGGAACGAAATAAAAAGTTAGTAAATTCTCTCAATGTTTATCCGGTGCCGGATGGAGATACCGGAACTAACATGTCATTAACAATGGAACAAGCGGTGGCAGAGGCGGCAAAAATAAAAAGCAACGATCTAAAACGTATCGTAGATGCTGCTGCGTGGGGTGCATTAATGGGAGCAAGAGGAAATTCGGGGGTAATTTTGTCCCAATTGCTCAGGGGATTTGCTGCTGGTGTGGCTGAAGGCAAAAATTCATTAAATTCGAAGGAATTCGCGGCTGCTTTAAAAAAAGGCGTTGAGGAAGCCTATAAAGCGGTTTTAAGGCCTGTGGAAGGGACTATTCTTACGGTGGCGAGAGAAGCGGCGGAACAGATGCTGCTTGAGACGAAAAAATCGATGGACATAGTGAATAATTTGGAAAAGACAATAGAGCACGCCAAAAAAGTACTCGACAAAACCCCCGAAATGCTGCCGATTTTGAAAGAGGCAGGGGTTGTAGACGCCGGTGGAAAAGGTTTAATAATTTTGATGGAAGGTTTTTTGCAAGTTTTGAAAAGTCCAAACACGCTAGAGGAATATGAAGAAGAATTAATATTAGAAACGGAAAAAGAACAAGAACGTTTGAATGTGGAGGATTTAGAATATATATACTGTACTGAATTAATTTTGCAAGCAGAAAAACCCGTGGTAGATTTGGAAGACTTAAAATCTCAAATTTCAGTCCTTGGAGATTCACTTTTGATTACGGGGATGAACAATGTAATAAAAATCCACGTGCATACAAATCATCCCGGCGACGTTTTAGAAAAGGCTCTCAGGTGGGGAGAACTTACGAAAGTGAAAATAGAAAATATGAAATTGCAGCATGAAGAATTCGTGAGAACTTCCACAAATCAGAATGCTGATCATGACGACGCTGTGGGAGTTAAGGATACCGAAATAATAGCAGTGGTTTCTGGAGAAGGATTGAAAGAGATATTTAAAAGCATTGGGGCCGGTGTTATTATCGAAGGCGGCCAGAGCATGAACCCGAGCATCGAGAAAATTTTAGCAGCAGTGGAGGAGCAAAAATCTCCCAACATTATAATCCTTCCCAACAACAAGAATATTATTCTAACTGCAGAGCAAGTTAAAAATTTAACCAGCAAAAAAGTTTACGTAGTGCCTACTAAGTCAATTCCACAGGGGATTTCAGCCCTTTTGGCGTACGACCCGAACTCTGGTCCTGAAGAAAATATAAAAAGGATGAGCGATTCTCTGAAAAATGTAATAACCGGTGAGGTCACCTTCGCGGCTAGGGATTCGAAGTGGAACGGCACTGCAATAAAAGAGGGTGACATACTCGGTATAATGGACGGTGAACTGGTAGTAATTGGAAGCAATAGGCGCAAGGTTCTCGAAGAATTGGTGCAAAAAATGGCAAAAAAAAAGCAATCAGGAATGCTAACTTTCTATTACGGAGAAGGAGTAACTCAGAAGGAAGCCGAAGAAATTGCAAGAAAAGTTGCAGAAAGTTATCCGGATTTTGAGGTTGAAATTTACATGGGCGGCCAGTGTTTTTACTACTATATCATTTCTCTTGAATAGTCAGAGGTGAGGATGTTGGATTTAACAAAAGAGATCCAATACATAAAAGGAGTTGGACCTTCTAGAGCAAAACTGCTTCGCTCTCTTGGCGTTAGTACGATTTTCGACCTTCTTTATTTGTTGCCGAGGCGCTATCTTGACCTTACGCCGATAAATTTTGATCAAGGGGTTGGCAGAGAGAACTTGTCTGCTTTCCCCTGCATAGTTACGGAAAAAGGCCATGAGGTGGCTACCCGCTCGGGAATGAAAATAGTGAAAATACCAGTGACGGATGGCAAGCGAAAAGGCTTTGCCGTTTTTTTTAATCAACCGTACATGAAGGATGCCTTCAAACCCGGAGACAAGCTTATTTTGGTGGGGAAAATAAAGAAAAATTTTGGGGAGTACGAAATCACAAACCCCGAGTGGCAGAGGTTTGACGAAATCGAAAGTTCGGACTATACGAAAATATGTCCTGTATATCCCCTTACAAAAGGTCTTACGCAAAAGATTCTAAGGAGAATAGTAAAAAATGTCTTCCAGCATAATTTAATAATAGATGAAGTTTTGCCTTTGGACGTTTTGAAAAAGTTCAATCTTATGCCGAAATTGGATGCACTGAAAAATATCCATTTTCCAGAAAGTTGGGAAAAATTAAGGAGAGCTCAAGAAAGATTGGCTTTCGAAGAACTCCTTATATTTCAACTCGCAATGATGGTGACAAAAAGGCATATAATGGGCGAGAAAAGAAAAAATAAATACGTGAATCTGGATATAACGCCTTTTTTGAAAAACCTGCCTTTTTCCTTGACCAAAGGCCAGGAAAAAGTTGTGACTGATATAATCTCGGATTTGAAAAGCGAACGCGTAATGAACCGCCTAATCCAGGGGGATGTAGGCTCGGGCAAAACTGTAGTTGCGACTGTAGCCCTTTACCTTGCGGCAAAAAACGGCTACCAAGGTGCTTTCATGGTGCCGACAGAAATCCTTGCAATACAACACTGTATCACGTTGAAAAGATATTTAGAACCCTTGGGAATAAGAGTGGAAGTTTTAAAAGGTGATATGCCCAAGACTGAAAAAAAGAAAGTTTTGGAAGGACTCGAAAGCGGTTCTGTAAAGGTTATTGTAGGAACTCATGCTATAATCCAGGATGATATAAAATTTTATCGACTAGGGATGGTAATAACCGATGAACAGCATCGTTTCGGTGTGAGGCAGAGGGAATCTTTAGTCAAGAAGGGGTATTACCCTGATGTCATTGTAATGAGCGCTACACCAATTCCGAGGACGCTGGCGCTTACCATTTATTCGGATTTGGATATTTCGATAATAGATACCATACCGGAAGGCCGCCAAAAGGTGGAAACTTTTGTGGTAGATGATAGCATGAGGTATAAGGTGTACAAGTTCGTGGAAGCGGAAGTTAAAAAAGGCCATCAGGCTTATGTAGTATGTCCAGCAGTAGAAGAAAGCGAATTGGGAATTGCTAGCGTAGATGAAATTGGCGAGGAATTGAAAGAAAAATTCCCCCATCTTAACATAGGCATCTTGCACGGAAAAATGAAGGCTGAAGAAAAAGAAAACGTTATGCAAAAGTTCTGCGCAAGGCAGATTGATGTTCTAGTTGCTACAACAGTTATTGAAGTGGGGGTTGATGTGCCTTCGGCTACTGTTATGGTTGTCGAAAATGCGGAACGTTTTGGACTTGCACAGCTCCATCAGCTTCGGGGAAGGGTAGGGAGGAGTAATCTTAAATCTTACTGCATTTTCATAACCGGTTCTAAAGACAGAAGCGTAAGGGCAAGGTTAAATTTCATGATGAAGAGCCATAATGGTTTTGAAATAGCTCAGAAAGACCTGGAAATAAGGGGGCCAGGGGAATTCCTAGGAGTAAGACAACATGGAATGCCGGAATTTAAGTTTGTTCCTCTTATAAGAGACATTCGAATTCTAGAAACTACGAAATCTCTAGCGACCGAAATAATAGAAAAGAGGCTGCTGTCGGCTCCAGATTTTGCAGGGATTCGAAAGGAATTAAAAGAAAAGTTAAAAATTATTTAAAAAATAATAATTAGAAAAATAAGTAATTTATTTATACATGTGTTGGTTTTTCAGGCAGATAGTTCTAGTATTTTGGACTTTAACTCAGGTTATATTAAGAGTAGAAAGACAAAGGAGGTGAGCAAAATGGGTCTTGGACAAAAGAGAAATAAACTTGTAGTTCCCGAAGCTTACAAGGCAATGGAACAATTCAAAGCTGAAGTGGCGCGCGAAGTAGGAATTACCGCTCCTCCCGATGGGTACTGGGGAAACTACTCTGCAAGGGATTGCGGTGCTGTCGGTGGTCATATGGTGCGCAAGATGATTGAGGATTATGAAAAGCGAATAAGTGGTGGCCAGACCACTCACTAAACGATATAGCTAAAGAGCAGGCTCTACAAAATTAGAGCCTGTTCTTTCTTTGTTCTTAAAAAAATTTGAAGCCGGCGCTTTTTGCGCCGGCGCTGGGAGAGGAGAAACCGGAGGAAGAGCTTATGGGGATTTTATTTTTCAATTATATTTTTATCATTTTTAAACTGTTTTATACGTATTTTGTTGAAATAACCGATGAATATGTTAGAATAATACTAGGCCTATTAAAGGGTGAAAATTATAATGATGAGGATAACAGGTGGAATGTTTAGGGGAAGGAGAATTAAATCCCTTCCTGGAGAAAAAACAAGGCCAACATCCGATATTGTGAGGGAATCTCTTTTCAACATTTTGGGCGAAAGAATATTAAACTGCAGTTTTTTAGATATTTTTGCCGGCACAGGAAGCGTTGGAATAGAGGCTTTAAGCCGTGGAGCGGAAAAAGCGGCCTTTATTGAAAAGAGCGGTTTTGCATGCAGGGTGATAAAAGAAAATCTAAATAACTTGGGAATTTCTGAAAAAGGCATGATAATAAAATCCGATTTTTTAAAGGGAATGAGAAAACTCGAAAGTATAAATGCGATGTATGATATAATCTTTCTAGACCCTCCATATAACAAGGGATATGCGTCTAAATGTCTGGAAATTTTATCCTACTCAAAACTTGTAAGTCCGGCTTTTATTATAGTCGTTCAGCATTCCGTATCGGAGAGTATAAAGGTACCGCTTGGATTGATATGTTACAAAGAAAAAAAGTATGGCATTACAAAGTTATCTTTTTTTACAGGAGTGAAGTAAAATGTCCGTTGCCATATATCCTGGGAGTTTTGACCCCATCACTAACGGCCATCTAGATATTATCGAGAGAGGTTCAAAGATTTTTGACCGGCTCATAGTCGCTGTTTTAAAAAACCCGAACAAAAAATCACTATTCACGGTAGAAGAACGAATAGAAATGATAAAAGGTGCGGTAAGTCACCTGGACAATGTGGAAGTGGATCATTTTAGCGGGTTGCTCGTAGATTTTGCCCGAAAGAGAAATGCTAAAATTATAATAAAGGGATTGAGGGCGGTTTCTGATTTTGAGTACGAACTACAAATGGCTTTGATGAACAAGAAACTTTATAAAGATATAGAAACTGTCTTCATTATGACCAGTACGAAATATTCCTTTCTGAGTTCGAGCATAGTGAGGGAAGTTGCAAGCTTCGGAGGATGTGTAAAAGACCTGGTGCCCCCTGCAGTAGAGGAAAAATTAAGGGAAAAGTTTACAAGAAAAGGTTAATTATTTATTTTGGAGGGTTGGGCTGATGGATTTTTACGATTACATAGAAAGATTGCAAAATCTGATAAACGAAGGTTCAAGAATTCCCTTTTCAAACAAGGTGATAATAGACCAGGAAAAAATTTTGACTTTGTTGGATGAGATGGTAAAAGCCTTGCCTGAAGACATAAAAAAGGCAAAAAAAATTGTTGAAGAAAGGCAGCGAATTTTGGTTGAAGCTCAGAAAGAGGGAGAAATGATAATAAAAGAGGCAAAAGAACATATCGAAAAAATGGTAGATCAAAACGAGATAGTCAAAATAGCTCGCGAAAAGTCGGAGGAAATTTTAGCTGCTTCTAAAAAGGCAGCAAGAGAAATAAGGGTGGGAGCGAACAAATATGCCGACGAAGTGCTGGCGCAATTGGAGAAGTACCTCGAGAAAATTTTAACTTCAGTCAGAGAGGGACGAGAAGAGTTAAACCAAAGGATCTGAGTCTATTTTTTTATGACCTTAAACGTTATTATTTCAAAACCTTTAATGAGATAAAGTATTATTGAGAATAAAACAAACAAGCTAAAGAGGAACATAAATACCTGACTTGAAACGGCGAAAATGTTCAGCCAGCTTTCAGAATTTCTTGCAGGAGCTATGGCGAAGACAGGCATGGACCACGAGGCGAAACCTTCAATGGGAATTGTCATAATAATGTAAGTTACAAAGCCGGCTAAAAGAGCGTGTAAGGCTCTTGCCATTATGTAAGGAAAGATTTTCACATCGGTGTTGCTCAACATGCTCATTACTTGGAAATGTACCGATATACCACTCCAGGCTATTATGGCGCTGGCGACAATGACTCTTTGAATAAAAGGTGCATCGGCAGAACTTGCGAGTTTGGTCCCCAAAGTTATTTCAAAAATACCGCTGATTACAGCAGGAGATAAATTTTCATCAAGGCCGAAGAGCTTCAACAATATATTAACTGCAGGAATTAGCATGTTTACAAACCCGGCAACTGTTATTATTCTGATAACGACAGAAAAGAGGATGATAAAACCGAGGATGAGCAATAGGGAATTTATAGAATCCTTAATGCAATCGCCCAAAAGTTGGCCTAACGGTCTTGCATCTTCCTTGCGGGCCCTCAAAAGCTCTCGGGTGGCCTTCAACACTATGCTTTCGCTCTTTCTTTCGGATGCCATCTGTGGAGTTTTTTCTGATTTCGGGGAATAAAAGCGCATTATGATACCTACGAGAAATGCTGAAATGTAATGGGATAAAGCTATGACCGATCCTACGCGGACGTCCTTAAACATCCCCACTGCTACTGCTCCAACCATAAAAAGAGGATCGGCGGTATTGCTGAATGATACCAGACGTTCGGCTTCCCGAGAATTGCAAAGCCGCCTTTTTACCAGTTTTGCTGTAAGCATCGCTCCTAGAGGATACCCGCTTGCGAGCCCCATGGCCATAACGAAAGAACCTGCGCCGGGGACATTGAAAAGGGGCCGCATTAGAGGTTCAAGGAAAACTCCCATAAAATGGACGACTCCTAGCCCCATGAGCAACTGGGAGCCTATAAAAAATGGGAGCAGAGCTGGAAGAACGATGTTGAACCACACGTCTAATCCTTCGAAAGCCGCTTGAAAAGCCTCTTGAGGGAAGCGAATTATCGCAATTGTTATCATGACTGCAACGGCAGGAAGGATCATCTGACTCAACTTGGCTACTTTGCTTTGGGGAATTCTTAATCTCATTTTTAGGCCTCCTAATATGTTTCTTGCAATCCATCTTTTTTCAAATCTATCTTATATATATTTTCGGAAATAAGCATATATTCTTCATAAGGAAGGGATGAGAAAGGATTTGGAGAAAAGGCCTAAAATAGGCCTCGCGCTGGGGGCCGGTGCAGCTAAAGGATATGCCCATATCGGCGTGTTAAAGGTATTGGAAAAGTATAGAATTCCCATTGACATAATTACAGGTTCGAGCATAGGCAGTTTAATAGGCGCACTCTATGCTTCGGGAATTAACTTGAATTATATAGAATCATTGGCTTATCATATTAAACGGAGGCACTTTATAGATATCACTTTTCCAAGGCTCGGATTAATTGCGGGAAACAAAATAGAAGAGATGTTGAGGCTGCTTACAAAAAATAGGAATTTCGACGAACTAAATATACCGCTGGGTGTGGTGGCTACCGACCTGAAATCCAAAAGGCTGGTTTTGCTAAAAGAAGGAAATGTAGCTCTGGCCGTTAGGGCGAGCATAGCTATCCCTGGTATTTTTTGCCCTGTGATGGCAGATGGGATGGTTCTGGTAGACGGAGGGGTTCTTGAAAGAGTCCCGGGCAGTGCGGCACGCGAAATGGGGGCTGATGTGGTAATAGGGGTTGAATTGGGTTTCAGCGCGGGGACTTCGCTGAGCAATATATACGATATTATATTCCAGACATTCGAAGTTATGGGAAGAGAGATTCAATTTCTGAAAAATTATGACTGCGACGTTCTCATAACTCCAAATTTGGAGAACGTGAATCCCCTTGCTTTCAGCGAGCCGGAAAAGTGCATAAAAGAAGGAATTAGGGCTGCCGAAGCTGTCCTGCCGCAAATTTTGACAATTTTAGGAAGAAGGGACGAACAAAGGTGAGGCGAGATTTTTTTTTGAAGAGGCGTTTTTCGCTCCTTGTAATCTCAATAGTGCTTATTGCTGTAAATTTTTATATAGCGAATAATTATACCCTTGTAGCTCCCGGAGTGACGGTTGATTTAAAAGAAATTATAGAGGTAGAACAGGGTGATAAAGATGAAAAAGGAGCCTTCCTATTGACTACGGTGTCGACAAGACCTTTAAACATACCTCTAGCTTTTTATGCGGTACTTCATCCTTATGTCAACATCGAAAAAAGAGAAAAAGTTATCCCTCCGGATATGGATATGAAAAAATACATGGATTATATGAAACAATGGATGGAAGAAAGCCAAAAAATAGCGGAAATTGTAGCTTTAAAACGAGCAGGATATAAGCCTGAGATTTTGGGAAAAGGAGCAAGAGTTGTAGAAGTAATGGAAGATAGCCCTGCTAAAGGTATTATATCGCCGGATGATATAATTACTGCCGTTGACGGCGTTAAGGTGAACCTTGCCGAGGAAGTGATTAATTTAGTTACCAAACGCAAAATAGGCGAAAAGGTGCATCTGGAAATCGTAAGAAAAGGAAAGAAATTGTCACTAGTAGTTCCAACTATCGAAAGCAAGACCGAAAAAGGGAAGCCCATAATAGGAGTTTTTATAACGACTTTAGATTGGAAACCTATCCTCCCTGTAGATATAAAGATTAATACGGGCGATATAGGAGGCCCATCCGCAGGTGTGATGTTTGCTTTGGAGATCTTAAATCAGTTAACGCCTGGAGATTTGACTAAAGGAAAAAAGATTGCTGGAACTGGCACCATAAGCCTTGATGAGAGAGTAGGGGAAATCGGTGGTGTGGTGCAAAAGGTTGCTGCGGCAAAAAGAGATGGTGCGGAGATATTTTTTGTGCCAGAAAATAATGCCGAAGAAGCAATGCGAGTAGCTGGCAATCTTGGCATAAAATTAGTTCCTGTAAACACCTTGGAAGATGTTCTGGATTATCTTGAGAAGCTATAACTGACGAATTACTTCCATTTTAAAATCGCGCCCTCCTTGTCTGTTATTTTTTGATGGCATGGCAAGTGAGTACATATCAGAAGCTAATAAGTCGATTTCGAACATTCGCCGGGCAATACCCGGTAATTTTTTGTGTTCGGCAGCGCGGGTTATTACGGGCAACTCGCTCTGCTTTTTGATTTCCCGTAAAATTTCAAGACCTCTTTTGGAGAATCCCAAAACCCGTAGGTAAAGCGGCGTTTTGCTTGAAACCAATTCTTTTTCTATGTTTAGTAGGATATGGATCAGAATTCTCTGGACTCTGGTCTCGGGATATCTTTTGGATTTTATTGCTCCTATCAATTCATTAAGGCTAGAGACTTTTTTGGCAGCCTTTTTTATGCGATTTTCTAAGCCTTCATTTATATCGAAAAAAGACGATAGCTCTTCTTTAAGGCTCCTTCGCAATATCCCTAAAAGCAAAAGTTCGAAGTTTTCCAAAAAAACAGGACCCTTTCCTTTGTCGATCTCGTTTTTTATTATTTCTACGCAGTGGGTGGGAATTGCTGAAGAAAGAAAATCGTAAATTTCTAAATCCTGACTTCTTTTGAGAAATTCTCTTATGGCGCTGGCGCTTGGGTATTTCTTATTAAAATCTTTTTCATGGTAACCAGCACCTTCTCTTTTAATCGGCAATATTTCTATGTTCATATTGTATCTTTTAATGGCCTTAACGTATTCGACTGCAAGGATAAAATTAGGCTTTTTTAGTAGGTCCGATATGTGCTTTAGCTCATTTTTGGGAATTCTACTGGAAAAAAGTTCTATCAGAGCTTTCTCTCTGGCAGAGGGGAATGAAAGCCCTTTTTTTAAATAATTCTTTATTAAAATTTTAAAAGCAGTAGGTTCCTGGTAAAGAATCTCGGAGATAATATTGAGCTCCTCTATTTTATACTCCTCAATTCCGAAACTCAAATAATTCACAAGGCCGGTAGAATTTAATAGTTTCACAGAAGCTTCTGCAAACACTTCTGCCGTTGATGAGGCAAAACAGGTGGGTATCTCGAAAACGAGGTCGGCTCCGCCGCCAAGGGCCATTTGGGCTCTAGCCCATTTGTCAAAAATTGCAGGTTCACCTCTTTGAACAAAGTTACCGCTCATGGCACACAAGATTCCGTCAGGTTTAAAATCGGAACGTATTTTGTTCAAGTGATACAGATGGCCTTTATGAAAAGGATTGTATTCAGCAATGACACCGACTATTTTCATCGAGCATACCTCCCGGAAAGCTTACTACTATTATATAACAACTGAATTTTTTTCAAATAGAGGAAAAGAGTACTTTTTGTAGAATTTCTACCTTCGGATATTCGGCATTATTTTTCATGTTATCTGTTTTTGGAGATACTACTTTGATGAACCAAATAAAAATTTTAAAGGAAAGGAGTTAAAATGTCATGGATCTCATTCAAAAGATAAGGGAACGGGCCAAAGGGACAAAAAGGACGGTGGTTTTAGCAGAGGGCCACGATGAAAGGGTGGTCCAGGCGGCAATCGTAATTCGCCGGGAGAAGCTGGCGGACGTGATTTTGCTGGGAAAAGAGGATAAAATTAAAGAAAAAGCGCAGGGGGCCGATATTTCCGGCATAGAAATCATAGACCCCTCATCTTCGCCTAAGGCAAAGGACTATGCGGCACTCCTTTATGACTTGCGGAAGGAAAAAGGTATGACAGAAGAAAAGGCCGAGGAGCTCGTAAAAGACCCGATATGGTTTGGAACCATGATGGTAAAAGCAAATGATGTGGACGGCATGGTAGCCGGTGCGATAACGGCGACGGCCGATGTTTTTAGGCCTGCTTTTCAGGTGATAAAGACCGCGCCCAGAGTTAGCGTGGTATCCAGCGCTTTCATGATGGTCGTGCCGAACTGCGAATACGGAGCAAACGGTGTAATGCTTTTTGCAGATTGTGCTATCAACCCCAATCCCGACGCAAGGCAGCTTGCGGAAATAGCCATAGCATCTTCCAGAACATGGAAAGCGCTCATGGACGAAGAGCCTTATATTGCGATGCTTTCTTTTTCAACAAGAGGTAGCGCACAGCACGAAATGGTAGAAAAGGTGGTTGAAGCTACGAGGTTACTAAAAGAAAAGGCTCCTGAGTTAAAGGTTGATGGCGAGTTGCAGGCGGATGCGGCACTGGTTCCAAAGGTTGCGAAGACCAAGGCGCCGGACAGCATTGTGGCTGGAAGAGCAAATATTTTGATCTTCCCGGACTTGAACGCAGGAAACATAGGGTACAAGCTCGTTCAGAGATTGGCAAAAGCAGAAGCCGTTGGCCCAATAAGCCAGGGGCTTGCAAAGCCGATAAACGACCTGTCCCGCGGATGCAGTGTGGATGACATTGTGAATGTGGCTGCGATTACAGCACTGCAGGCTAACAGCACAGATTTATAAAAATTAAGTAAAAATTTAAAGGAGGAACTTGGAATGAAGGTACTGGTAATTAACTGCGGCAGTTCTTCGCTAAAATACCAGCTTTTTAACATGGAAGACGAGTCGGTGCTTGCAAAGGGATTGGTAGAAAGAATAGGACTTGAAGGCTCGGTCTTGAAGCATCAGCCTTATTCTAAAGATAAAGTAGAAATCAAGGCAGAAGTTCCAAACCACAAAGTAGCCGTCAAATTGATGATAGATGCTCTTTTGCACGAAGAATACGGAGTTATTAAAGACATTAAGGAGATAACGGCAGTAGGGCACCGGGTTGTTCACGGTGGTGAGAAATTCTCAGGTTCGGTGAGGATAGACGATAAAGTCATAGAAACGTTAAAAGAATGCATTAACCTTGCGCCATTACACAACCCGCCAAATATCTGGGGTATAGAAGCGGTGAGGGAGCTCCTGCCCGATGTGCCGATGGTTGGTGTGTTCGATACTGCTTTTCACCAGACCATGCCCGAACATGCTTATATTTACGGTGTACCTTATGAACTTTATAAAAAATATTCAGTGAGGAGATATGGTTTTCACGGCACGTCGCACAGGTATGTTTCGATGAGGGCTGCAGCATTGTTAAACCGGCCTATTGAGACTTTAAAGATGGTGACGCTGCACCTTGGCAACGGGTCTAGCATAACGGCTGTAGATGGAGGAAAGTCAGTAGAAAACAGCATGGGATTTACGCCATTAGAAGGAATCACGATGGGAACTCGCTGCGGAAGCATAGATCCATACCTGCCCATATTCATAATGGAAAAAGAAGGAGTTTCCATAGAAAAAATAAATGATTATCTGAACAAAAAGTGCGGAGTGCTGGGCATTTCAGGAGTAAGCAGTGATTTCAGGGATATAGAAAAAGCAGCCGAAGAAGGGAATCGCAGGGCTAAGCTGGCTCTTAAGGTTTTTGCTTATCAGGCCAAAAAATATATAGGTGCGTATGCGGCTGCCATGAACGGTTTGGATGCTGTGGTATTTACGGGAGGCATAGGTGAAAATTCTTCGCTAGTGAGAAAGATGATATGCGAGGACATGGACTACTTTGGAATTAAAATAGATAAAGAAAAGAACAATATAAGAGGAAGGGAAGTAGATATTTCTGCCGAAGGTTCTAAAACGAAAGTTCTGGTAATCCCCACAAATGAAGAACTAATGATCGCGAGAGATACTGTTGCCCTTATATAGGCCTTGACATAGTTTTTTGAAATTCATATAATAAAATGAGCTGATTTTTAAATGAGGTGAAAAATTATTGAGACTTTCCGTTGAAAATATTAAGCAAAAAGTAGGCGATGGATTTGATTTCGAACTGGAAGAAAAGATAGGACGGGTTGAGTTTAAGGGAGAAGACGTAGTATTTGTAAAGCCTGTCAGCGTGCGCGGGAGAGTTGAAAACTTGGGGAAAGGTCTTATTGGGGCGTGGGGGGAAATTTCTACTGCCATCGAGGACAGATGCTATCGCTGTCTTGCAAAGACATGTTTTGAAGTAAAACTCAGTTACAACTTTAAGTTCAGTGAAAATCCAGAAAAATATACTGACGAGGATGAGGTTTTTCTCATACAAGAAGATACCATTGACCTTAGCACGCCCGTAGTCAACGAGATAATATTAAATTTGCCAAGCAAAATTTTATGTTCGCCTGATTGCCGAGGATTATGTCCTTATTGCGGTGCTGATTTAAACCTTGGTGAGTGCGGGTGCAGGAAGCCGAATGTGGACCCGAGATTGCGGGTGCTTGAAAAATTGTTAGATTCTAACAATCGTGAGTAGGGGGTGTGGAATGTGGCCAATCCAAAGCGCCGGTTTTCAAAGGCAAGAACTGCAAAGCGCAGGGCCCAATGGAAATTAGCTTTACCATCTTTGAACGAATGTCCTCATTGCCATCACGTGAAATTGCCTCACAGGGTCTGCCCAAATTGCGGGTATTATAAAGGACGTCAAGTTGTCCAAGTTGAGGCCGAGTAATTTTAAATTTAAAATAAAAAAAGAGGGAGGATAAACAAATTTTCCTCTCTCTTATTTTTTTACTTATTTTATGCAAGAGGGTTGATATTAAAAAAAAAATAATATATACTTTTAATAGCTGGTGTTAAAAGCAACTGATAGTGAAGGTGGTAGTATTGCCAAAGAAAGGGTTGTCAAAAAAAGAAAGGCAAAAAGAACTCCAAAATTTGCTGGCTGATGACCCTTTTTTGACCGATGAAGAACTCGCGGAAAAATTTAGAGTCAGCGTGCAGACTATTAGGTTGGACCGGATGGAACTTAGGATTCCGGAGCTCAGAGAGAGGATAAAAGCGGTAGCCCAGGAAAATTATGCAAAGGTAAAGTCCATAGGGATTAAAGAGATTATCGGGGAACTGGTGGACTTGGAGTTGGGCAAAAGAGGAATTTCCATACTAGAAACTACCGAAGAAATGGCTTTTGAAAAAACAAAGATAGTGAGAGGCGAGTTTATATTCGCCCAGGCGAATTCTTTAGCTATAGCGGTTATAGATGCTAATGTGGCTCTTACTGGGGTGGCCAATATAAAGTACAAATCTCCGGTTTTTGCAGGACAAAAACTTATTGCAAAGGCGGAAGTTACAAGGGTGCGGCAAAACAAGCATTTTGTCTTCGTCCGAGTATACGATAGGCAAAAAGAAGTATTTAGAGGAAAATTCATCTTGGTATCAATAGACGGTGGGGTGAGTGTATGAGAATAATCGTTGATGCCATGGGTGGAGACCACGCTCCGGGCGAGGTGGTTTTAGGTGCTTTAAATGCTGCGAAGGAGCTGGGAATTAACATCGTCCTTGTCGGGAATGAAGAAAAAATAAAACTGTATTTAGATGGGGATTACCCGAAAATTGAGATAGTGAACGCCCAAGAGGTCATCGACAACGACGAGTCGCCAGTTGCGGCTATAAGGATCAAAAAAAATGCATCGATTCCAAAAGGATTGAGGTTACTCAAGGAAGGTTATGGAAAAGCGATGGTCTCGGCGGGAAGCACCGGTGCGCTTATGGCAGGTGGGTTATTTACATTAGGGAGGTTTGAAGGCATTGACAGACCTGCTATCGCGACGATGTTTCCCACGAGAAAAAAGCCGGCGCTCGTACTAGATATTGGAGCCAACAGCGAATGTAAGCCAAAAAACTTAGTCCAGTTTGCCGTAATGGGTAGCATCTATTACCGGGAAATTATGGGAGTGGAAAGTCCCAAGGTTGGACTTCTCAACATAGGTGTTGAGGAGGAAAAGGGAAATAGTCTTGTGAAGGCAGCCTACGGGATGTTGAAAGAGCTTAAAAATATCAACTTTTGCGGAAATGTGGAGCCAAGGGACTTTTTCGATGGCAATTTCGATGTAGTGGTTTGCGATGGATTTACCGGAAACATTTTCCTAAAAACTGTGGAAGGATTGGGATTTTTTTTACTTGACCAGTTAAAAGATGAGATTAAGAGAAATATTACTTATGCACTAGGAGCTTTACTGATTAAACCAGTTTTTAATGCGGTAAAAGCCAAGATGGATTATTCCGAATACGGCGGGGCAATGTTCCTCGGGCTTGACGGGATTCTCGTGAAGTGCCATGGCTCATCGGACCAGAAGGCCATATTTAATGGGATAAAAGTTGCAAAGAAGTTTGTGGAAAATGATATACTTTTTGAACTTAAAGAAGCGATAAAGGAAATAGAAGGAGAGATAAAGTTTTTATGAGGCCAGGAATAATAGGACTTGGTTCATATGTTCCTGAAAGGGTTCTGACAAATCAAGATTTAGAGAAAATGGTGGAAACATCGGATGAATGGATAAGAGAAAGGACGGGAATTTCTTTTAGAAGAATTGCAGATGAAGATATGGCCACATCGGACCTGGCTGCTAAAGCAGCACGAGAAGCCATCGAAATGGCAGGCGTAAAACCAGAAGACCTGGATTTGATAATAGGAGCCACTGTTACTCCAGATATGATGTTTCCATCAACGGCGTGTATTGTACAGCATGAGATAAAAGCCACGAGAGCAGCGGCTTTCGACCTTTCGGCAGGCTGCACCGGCTTTATATATGCTTTAACGGTAGCTGCCCAGTTTGTTGCAAGTGGTATGTACCGCAACGTCTTGGTGTTTGGCGCGGAAATTCTTTCAAAAATCGTTGACTGGCAGGACAGGAATACTTGTGTTCTCTTTGGCGATGGGGCGGGTGCAGCTGTGGTGAGTGCAGTTGAAAGTGGAGGAATTTTAGAAAGCATCTTGGGTGCAGATGGCGGAGGAAAAGATTTGTTATTCATCCCTGCCGGGGGTTCAAAGGAGCCGGCCAGCTTTGAAACTGTAAAGGGAAGAAAGCATTTTATAAAAATGAACGGCAATGAAGTTTTTAAATTCGCGGTCAAGATAATGGAAGAATCTACAAGAAAAGTTTTGGAAAAAGCAAACTTGACTCCTCAAGATGTAGACCTTGTGGTGCCTCACCAGGCAAATGTGAGGATTATCGAGGCAGCAACGAGACGGCTCAATATATCAAAAGAAAAAGTAATGGTGAACATCGACAGGTACGGCAACATGTCTGCAGCATCAATACCGGTAGCCCTTTATGAGGCCTATAAAGCGAGAAAAATTAAAAAAGGAGATAAGGTGGTGCTGGTCGGTTTTGGAGCTGGCCTTACATGGGGAGCGAACCTAATAGAATGGAGTTTGTAAAATGCTTAGTTTAAATTGGAAGATTAGGGGGAGTAAGATGTTCCACACGGAGATATGCGATTTGCTCGGAATTAAATATCCCATAATCCAAGGTGGGATGGCCTGGGTTGCAACTGCAGAATTGGCGGCGGCTACTTCAAATGCGGGAGGACTGGGCATTATAGGAGCTGGGAACGCTTCGCCCGAAATAGTAAGGCATGAAATAAAAAAGGTGAGAAACCTCACCGACAAACCCTTTGGAGTAAACGTGTATTTCATGTCTCCTTTCGTGGACGAAGTAATGGAGGTTATAATCGAAGAAAAGGTGCCCGTAATTACCACAGGAGCAGGGAATCCGGGGAAATACATACCCCGTTTGAAAGAAGCAGGGGTGAAAGTAATCCCGGTGGTGGCATCGGTGGCGCTGGCCCAAAGACTCGAGAAAACGGGCGTAGACGCGGTTATAGCTGAGGGGATGGAGTGCGGTGGCCATATAGGGGAGATAACTACTATGGCGCTGGTCCCGCAGGTAGTTGATGCCGTAAAGATACCGGTGATAGCAGCCGGAGGTATAGCCGATGCCAGGGGGTTCCTGGCTGCTTTGGCCCTGGGGGCAAAGGGTGTACAGATGGGAACAAGATTCCTGTGTTCGGCAGAATGCACTATCCACGAAAATTACAAAAACGCAGTTTTGAGGGCCACTGACAGGAGCACGGTAGTTACAGGAAGACCCACGGGACACCCTGTCAGGGTGCTGAAAAACAAGCTGGCGAGGGAGTTCGAACTCCTTGAAAAGAAAGGTGCGGAAAAAGAAGAATACGAAGCATTGGGAACTGGAAGGCTGAAAGCTGCTGTTGAAGGCGATGCGGAATACGGTTCTTTAATGGCAGGACAAATCGCCGGTTTAATAAACGATATAAAGCCTGTGAAGGAAATAATAGAGGAAATCATAGAAGGCGCTAAAAAGCTGCTGGATGATATGGTATCAAAGTGGAGGTATTGATCTATGGGAAAAGTGGCTTTCTTGTTTGCGGGACAGGGCGCTCAGTACGTAGGTATGGGAATGGATCTTGTAAAAAACTTCGAAAGAGCCAAAAATGTCTTCAAAAAGGCAGATGAAGCTTTGGGCTATAGAATTTCCGATATATGCTTTTACGGACCCGAGGAAAAGTTAAAGGAGACCGCTAATACTCAACCGGCCATATTGACCCATAGCCTGGCATGTTATTTTCTATTAAAAGAAGAAGGTATAGTGCCTGATGTGGTGGCGGGTTTGAGCCTTGGAGAATATTCCGCACTGGTGGCTGCAGAGTCTCTGGACTTTGAGGATGCCGTGAGAGTAGTGAGAAAACGCGGGATTTACATGCAGGAAGCTGTGCCGTTAGGAGAGGGAACTATGGCGGCTATAATCGGCCTCGAAAGGCGGGTGGTTCTGGAAGTTTGCAAGCTTGCTTCCGATGAAGGAGTGGTAGAGGCGGCCAATTTCAACAGCCCCGACCAGACTGTAGTATCGGGTCATGTAAAGGCCGTGGAAAAAGCATTAAAGATAGCAAGAGAAAAAGGGGCTAAAAAGGCGGTTATGCTTCCGGTCAGTGCGCCTTTTCACTGCAGCCTGCTTAAACCTGCCGGAGAGAAACTGGGAAAAGAGCTGGAGAAAACAAATATAAAGCCGGCCAAAATTCCGGTCATTTCTAACGTGACGGCAGAGATAGTAAAGGACCCGGCGGCTATCAGGGAGCTTTTGATAAAACAGGTCAGCTCGCCGGTGCTGTGGGAAGACAGTGTCATTAAGATGAAAGAATTGGGAGTAGACACCTTCGTGGAATTAGGGCCGGGGAGAGCGCTTTCTGGCTTGGTGAAGAAAATCGACCGAAGCCTTACTACCTTAAATGTAGAGGATTCTGAGTCCCTAGCCAACGTGATGAACTATTTTAGGGGGAATAGGTAATGGATTTGTCAGGCAAGGTTTGTTTGGTAACCGGAGGTTCTAGGGGGATAGGGAGAAGCATAAGTATTAAACTAGCTAGGCTTGGCGCAAAAGTGGTGATAAATTATAAGTCAAATGAAGAGCTTGCAAAAAAAGTGGTGTCGGAGATAGAGAGCCTAAATGGCGAAGCCTTAGCCTTTATGGCTGATGTAGCAGATTATGAAGAGGCTTCAAGAATGGTAGAGGAAATTTACGAGAAATTTGGCAGGATAGATATATTGGTAAACAACGCAGGCATAACAAGGGATGGACTTATACTTCGGATGAGCGAAAAAGACTGGGACGATGTGATAAACACCAACCTGAAAGGCATGTTCAACACCACCAAAAATGCGGTTAAGTATATGGTAAAGCAGCGCTGGGGAAGGATAATCAACATTTCTTCGGTGGTTGGCCTTTACGGCAACCCGGGGCAGGCTAATTACGCCGCTGCAAAGGCTGGAGTAATAGGATTTACGAAATCGCTAGCAAAAGAGCTGGGCAACAGGGGGATTACAGTAAACGCCATAGCACCTGGCTTTATAAGGACCGACATGACCGCCGAAATAATAGAGAAAAATCAAGAAACCTCAATTATCGAGAAAATCCCTCTAAGAAGGTTGGGCGAGCCTGATGACGTGGCAAATTTGGTGGTTTTCTTGGCTTCGGAAGAGTCAAATTATATAACAGGTCAGATTATCGCTATTGACGGTGGTCTCACTTTATAATATTTTAGAATAAGGAATACACTAATGTAAGGTGGAAAGGACAATTTCACTCCATAGGAAGGGGGTGAATCGATGGAAGTGCTAGAGAAAATAAAGAAGATTATTGCTGACCAATTGGGCATCGATGAGGATGAAGTGGTTCCCGAGGCTTCATTTATCGATGACCTGGGCGCGGACTCCTTGGACATCGTGGAATTGATCATGGCGTTTGAAGAAGAATTTGACCTAGAAATTCCCGATGAAGACGCCGAAAAGATAAAAACCGTTCAAGATGCTGTTGATTACATAAAAAACCGTATCTCATAAAGTCTATTCGTAAGTCCCGTGATACCGTCGCGGGACTTACTTTGAATACAGCAAGGTTTGGAGGAGAATAATAATGGAAAAACGAAGAGTGGTTGTTACAGGTTTAGGGGTCATTTCTCCTGTCGGCACTGGAAAGGATAAGTTTTGGAATTCCCTTTTGGAAGGAAAATCAGGCATTGATTATATTACGCGTTTCGAGTGCGATGATTTTCCTACGAGGATTGCTGGGGAAGTAAAAGATTATAACCCGGAAGAATTTATCGAAAAAAAAGAATTAAAAAGGCTTGATAGGTTTACTCAATTTTCCATAGGGGCTGCAAAAATGGCAATAGATGATGCAAGACTGGACATCGAAGCGCTCGATACCACGAGGATGGGAGTGGTAATGGGGTGCGGCATAGGGGGCATAGAGACCTGGGAAGAACAGCACAGAGTTTTGCTGGATAAAGGCAACAAGCGCGTGAGCCCCTTTTTCATACCTATGCTAATTTCCAATATGGCATCGGGACAGATTTCAATGTTTTTTAACCTTAAAGGACCAAATTTTACTGTGACTACTGCCTGCGCCTCAGGTACCACCGCTATTGGCCAAGCGTTCAGGATGCTTCAAAACGGCGAAGCGGACGTTATACTAGCAGGGGGAGCCGAAGCGCCCGTAACACCGCTTGCCCTTGCAGGGTTTTCTGCAATGAAAGCACTTTCTACCAGAAATGAGGAACCAGCAAAGGCAAGCAGGCCCTTTGATAGAGAAAGGGATGGATTTGTAATGGGTGAGGGCGCTGGGGTATTGGTGTTGGAAACATTGGAACATGCAAAAAAACGGGGTGCCCTTATTTACGCGGAAATATTGGGCTATGGAGCTACCGCCGATGCATATCACCTTACACAGCCGGCACCAGAAGGAGAAGGAACGAAGAGGGCAATGCTGGCTGCTATAGAAGACGCCGGGATTAAACCTGAAGAAGTAGATTATATTAACGCTCACGGCACTTCGACCCCTCTCAATGACAAATTCGAAACTCTGGCTATAAAGAGCGTCTTCGGGGAACATGCATACAAACTCTTGATTAGCTCTACAAAATCCATGACGGGACACTTGTTGGGAGCTGCTGGAGCCGTAGAAGCGATAGCTACAGTGTTGACAGTTTATTCTGACGAAGTCCATCCGACCATAAATTATGAGATACCAGATCCGGATTGCGATTTGAACTATGTACCTAATATTTCGATGAAGAGAAAAGTAAATTACGCCCTTTCAAATTCGATGGGATTTGGAGGCCACAACGCCACTATACTAATAGGAAAAGTGCAGGATTAGCTTTTGTAAAGAGGTTTTATGATGGTTATTGATGAAAAAAGGAAAGAACAATTAAGAAAACTAGAGGAAATCCTTGGGGTAAATTTTGAGAATGTGAATATATTAAACCAAGCTTTGATTCATCCATCTTATGCTTACGAGAGGGGTTTGCCTCATAATGTGCATAACCAAAGACTTGAATTTTTAGGAGATGCAGTGTTAGAATTAATAATAAGCGAATGGATTTATAAGGAATACCCGAACTACACTGAAGGAGAATTGACGAAATTTCGAGCGCTCCTCGTTTGTGAAGAGAGCTTGGCAGCGCTTTCACGCGAGCTGAATTTGGGGGATTACCTGATAATAGGGAAAGGTGAAGAGGTTACCGGGGGCAGAAAAAAAGAATCGCTCCTCGCCGATGCCTTTGAGGCACTTGTAGGTGCTATGTACCTTGATAGGGGCATGGAGGTTGTTTCGAACTTCATTAAAGACAAATTTAAAAGCGTCGTGGCAAAGGCTGAGGCGGGTAAATTGTCAAACGATTATAAGACCTTTCTCCAGGAGATGCTGCAGAGGATATCGCCCGACAAAATAACTTATAATGTAGTAAAAGAGGAAGGACCAGATCACGACAAGACCTTCTTTGTAGAAGTTACCTGGAAGGATAACGTGTTGGGAAAAGGATGCGGCAAAAGCAAGAAGGAAGCAGAACAGGATGCAGCAAAAGCGGCGATACGATTCTTAAAAAACAGAAATATAATAAAATGATATTGTAATCTTAGAAGGAATTTTGTGTAACTTATAGAATATATTAAATAAAAAAAATTAAGGGGGTATATGTAGAATGGAAGTACTAAAAGTATCAGCTCAATCAAAACCCAAGGCCGTTGCTGGTGCTCTGGCAGCTGTCCTGAGGGAGAAGGGAGTAGCTGAGCTTCAGGCGGTGGGAGCTGGAGCCGTAAACCAAGCTGTAAAGGCAATTGCAATTACCAGAGGTTTTGTGGCTCCCAATGGTATCGACTTGGTTACTGTGCCTGCTTTTGCAGAGATTGAAATTGATGGTGAAGAAAGAACAGCAATTAAATTTATAGTAGAACCCCGCTAAGATTGTGAAGTTATGATGGAATGAAATACCTGTCTTTTCTAAGACAGGTATTTTTATTTGCCTGTTTGTATGGTAAAATCAAAAGGGTAAAAAGGTCAACCTAAGAGAAAGAAGGAGGTTTGCCTTTTTTGTACCTGAAGAAAATTGAAATTCACGGTTTTAAATCTTTTGCGGACAGGACGGAAATAGAATTTGAGCCAGGAATCAACGCCATAATCGGGCCGAATGGCAGTGGAAAAAGCAACATTACCGATGCTGTAAGATGGGTTTTGGGTGAACAAAGCATTAAAACTTTAAGAGGGTCAAAATTGGAAGATGTCATTTTTGCAGGCAGCCAGAAAAGAAAACCCATGGGTATGGCAGAGGTCTCTGTAGTCCTGGACAACTCGGATTATCTTCTTCCCCTGGAATATTCAGAGGTTTGCATAACCCGAAGGACGTTCCGTTCGGGAGAAAGCGAATTTTATTTAAACAAAGTTCCTTGCAGGTTAAAGGACATACAGGAGCTTTTCATGGATACCGGTATAGGGAAAGACGGTTATTCGATAATAAGCCAGGGAGAAGTAGATGAATTTTTGACGGCAAGACCTGAAGAAAGAAGGCTGATTTTCGAGGAAACAGCAGGCATTATGAAACATAAAGTAAGGAAAAAAGAGGCGGAAAAAAAGCTCGAAGAAACAATGGCGAATTTGGCCAGGGTAGACGACATTTTGTCGGAAATAAAAGTACAGGTGGATGCGTTGTATGTTCAGAGGATGAAGGCGTTGGAATATAAGAAATTGACGGAAAGGCAAAAGTTATTGGAGGTTAATTTGCTCCTTATAGAATATGAAAAAATAAGTCAAAAATTGATAAAAATAGAGGAAGCGCTAACAAAAGAGGAAACTGCCTTGTCAGAAATAAAAAATAAAAGAGCATATATAGAAAATAGGATGGTTAGAGTCAAGGAAGAACTTCAAAAAATAAAAGGAGAATACGAAAAACTTAAAGCAGAGTTTTATGATAAAAGGACAAAGAAAATAGAACTGGAAAAAGAAAAAAAGTGGCAGGAAGAAAGATTGCTAAAGCTGGAAGAAGAATTGGACGTTACCGCTCAGAAGCTTGATATATTGAAAACCAAATTGGATGGTGCAAAAAAGCAGTTCTGTGATAATTTAGAAAAACTAGAGCAAAAGGTAAAAGAGATTAACAAAAATAATATTCAATTGCGAAAAAAGGAAGAAGAGTTGGCAAGGTTGAAAAGCGGTATAAAAGAAAGGCAGCAGGAAATGGAAAACATAAAAGGTGATATGATAGACTTTCTGAATTCCGCTTCGAAGACAAAAAATACCATTGTAAGGTTAAGTGCGATGAAAAGCAATCTTAAGAAGCGTTTGACTCAGATTGACCAGGATTTGAAAGGCATAAAAGAGGCCAATTCTCTTACATTGCGGGAACTGGAGAATGAGGAAAAAAAGCTGTCCGATATCAGGAGAAAAATAGAGAAAATCAACGAAAAAATCGAATTGGAAAAAAGAAATTTGAAAAAAAATACCTTCGAATACCATGAGAACAGCAGGTTGTTGCAACAAAAAATTATATCTTATAACGAATTAAAATCTCAGTATAAAATATTGAAAGAAGTAAATCAAAACTATGAAGGTTACCAACAAGGTGTAAAAAATCTTCTCTCCCATCTAAGATCTGGGAGGACTTACATAGAGGGCATTTACGGTACTGTGGCAGAAATAATAAAAGTGAGTGAAAGGTTTGAAACTGCTATCGAATCAGCGTTAGGAGGAGCAATACAAAATGTGGTATGTGAAAACGAAAAAATCGCAAAAAGGGCTATTGAGTACTTAAAAAAGTATAACCTTGGCCGTGTCACATTTCTCCCCCTTTCATCAGTGCGCCTGAGGATCTTGGCCCCTCATGAAAAGTGGATTCTTGATCATACCGGCTGTTTAGGCGTAGCCTGTGAATTAATAAATTATGACGAAAAGTTCAAGCCGGTCTTAATTCATCTGTTGGGCAGGGTAATAGTAGCTGAGGATGTGGATAAAGCTCTTGAGATTGCGAAAAAAACCGATTTTGGCCTTAAAGTAGTAACTTTAGAAGGAGAGATAATAAATCCTGGAGGTTCAATAACGGGGGGAAGCATAAAGAAAGCAAGTTTTATCTTGACCAAAAAAAGGGAATTTGAAGAGATTAAGGAGAAAATTATTAAAGAAGAAGCGAAAATTTATGAGTTAAAAAACAAAATTGCTGGATTAGAAGAAGGAATCCGAGACACTCAAAAATCCGTCGATGAATTAGGAAAAATCCTAAGTTCCTGCAATGCTGATCTAGCAGCGCAAGAAAGGGAAATAGCGGGGAAAAAAGGACTTTTACGAGAGCGGCAGGAAAGGGAAAAAATTTTAAATCTCGAAAAAAGACAAATAGAGGAAGAATTAAGAGAGATAGAACAAGAAATCGATAAAGTGGAAAGGGATAGAAATTCTATCGAGGAAGAAAGCAGGGAACGGGAGCGCAAACTCGAGAATTTAAAACGAGAAATAGAGGAAAGGTTAAAGTCAATGGAGGCTATCGAAAAGGAAGTAAAGGACTTGAGGATACTTTTGAATGGATTAAAGCAAGAAGAATTGAGTTTAAAGTATCAGATTCAAAATTTAGAGCAGAATGTAAGCGAATGGGAAAAACAGCAAAATGAACTAGTAAATATTATGGGCAAGCTAGAGCAAGAAATCGCCTCTACTTCAAGCAAGATAAACAAAATAGAAATTTGTTTAAAAGGCTTATTGCAAGAACAGGACGATTTAAAGAAAGTCATTGAAAACCTCGAGTACGACAAGACAAAACTTGAAGACGAAATAGATGCTTTGGCGAAAAATCTGGCCGATATTGAGAGGGAGGAAAGAAGAAGGGAGGTTTCCTTGAGCGAAGCAAAAGTAAAGCAGGCTTCGCTAAAGGTTGAGGTAGAGCATATAGTAAAGACTCTCGAGGAAAGATATTCTCTTTCTTTAAAAAGTGCAATGGATTTAAGACAAAATACTTCAGATGGCGAAAGAATAAAGGAGGAGCTTTTTTCAATTAAAAATAAAATTGAAAGGCTCGGCGCGGTAAACATGAGTGCTATCGAGGATTACGAAAATTTGAAATCAAGATACGACTTTATGAAAGTCCAAAGGGATGATCTTTTGGATGCCAAGAGGAAACTCGACGATCTTATCGATGATTTGACAAAAACTATGGAAGAGATGTTTTTGGAAGCCTTCAAAAAGATAAAGGAGGAATTTCAAAAGGTCTTTGCCGAGCTTTTCGGGGGTGGCAAGGCGGAATTAATTTTGACGGATGAATCGAAACCTCTTGAGGCAGGTATTGAAATAGCAGTCCAGCCGCCCGGGAAAAAACTGCAAAATCTGTCGCTACTTTCTGGAGGAGAAAGGGCTCTTGCGGCAATAGCACTGCTTTTTTCTATATTGAATATCAAATCAACGCCCTTTTGTATTTTGGATGAGATAGAGGCAGCCTTAGACGATGCCAACATAGATCGATTTACCCGTTATTTGAAAAAGATATCCGAACATACCCAGGTGATAATAATCACCCACAGGAAAGGCACGATGGAAGTGGCTGATGCTCTTTACGGTATAACCATGGAAGAAACGGCGGTATCTAAATTGATTGCCGTTAAATTGGAAGAAGAATAGAAAGGGGTAGGGCAATGGGATTTTTTGAACGATTGAAGCAAAGCCTTGTAAAAACCAGGAACCAATTGGCGGAAAGGATAGAAGGTATTATAAAATTGTCTGCAAAAATTGATGAAGATACGCTAGAAGAACTTGAAGAGGTATTAATCAGCGCCGACATCGGCGTAAGCGCTTCGGAAAAGCTTTTATCGAATCTTAAGGAGAAAGTAAAGACGGAAAAGATACGTTTGCCGGAGGAATTGAAAAAGGCATTAAAAGAAGAAATAATAAAGGTATTTCCGGAGGCAAAATTAGAAATAATTCCTCCGACAATAATCCTCGTGGTAGGGGTTAATGGGGTGGGAAAAACCACTACTATAGGGAAGCTGGCCTATAAATTCAAGGTTCAGGGCAAAAAGATAATTCTTGCGGCATCCGACACTTTTAGGGCTGCTGCTGCTGAACAGCTTTCTATTTGGGGACAGAGAGCTGGCGTGGATGTTGTTAAACATCGAGAAGGATCCGACCCGGCGGCTGTGCTGTTTGATGCCATTAAAGCCGGGAAAGCCAGACGGGCTGATATAATAATCTGCGATACGGCTGGCAGGCTCCATACGAAGAAAAATTTGATGGAGGAGTTGAAAAAGCTCTACAGAGTCAGCGAAAAGGAATATCCTGAAGCAAGAATAGTTAGTCTGCTGGTATTAGATGCAACTACTGGGCAAAATGCCATTACTCAAGCTAAGATTTTCAAAGAAGCCGTCAATTTATCGGGGATTGTGCTAACAAAACTAGACGGAACTGCAAAGGGTGGAGTAGCCGTTGCCATAGCTTCGGAATTGAATCTGCCAGTACTTTTTGTCGGTGTGGGAGAAGGGATAGATGATTTGGAAGAATTTGACCCGCAGGCCTTTGTGGATGCGATACTTTAAAATTTCTGTTGACGGGAATTAGCGAATTGTATAAAATTAGGTATGTAAAGTTTTATACCTTTACAGGTGAAAAAATGCCGGACTTGATAAGAATAAGTCTCTTATATGATTTTTACGGGACTTTTTTAACCGAGAAGCAAAGGGAGTTTTTTGAACTTCATTTTTTCAATGACTGGTCTTTGAGCGAGATAGCGGAAAATTACGGTGTTACCCGCCAGAACGTGTTCGATGTAGTGAATCGTTCAACCGCTTTACTGGAAGAGTATGAAAAAAAATTGGGCATGGTAGAAAGGTTTATAAGCATGACGAAGGATATAGAGAGAATACTGAAATCTCTAAAAGAACTAAGACCCTTTGTTATAGGAGACGGAAAGGCGAAATTGGAAAAAATTTATAATGAACTCGCGACGCTAATTAAAGAAGGGTGTGAATAATTTGGCTTTTGAGGCCTTAACTCAGAAACTAGAAGCGGTTTTCAAAAGGCTGAGAGGGAAGGGCAAATTGTCGGAAGCCGATGTAAAGCAGGCAATGAGAGAAATTAGGTTGGCCCTCTTAGAAGCCGATGTGAACTACAAGGTAGTAAAGGACTTTGTGCAAAAAGTCACCGAACGGGCTGTAGGCCAGGAAGTGATGGAGAGCCTGACCCCTGCTCAACAGGTAATAAAAATAGTCCACGACGAACTTGTAAAATTAATGGGGCCTAAAGATACCAAATTGGATTTTTCGCAGTCCAAGGTAAGCGTTTTTATGATGGTAGGTCTTCAGGGGTCGGGGAAAACTACCACTTGCGGAAAACTGGGGCTTTATCTTTCCAAAGTGGGCAAAAGGCCGCTTTTAGTAGCCGCAGATATATACCGGCCGGCTGCCATAAAACAGCTTCAAGTGGTAGGAGAAAAAATTGGGTTGCCGGTTTTTACAGCTGGAGAACAGGAGCCGGTGGCTATTTCCAAAGCAGCTTTAGAACATGCTCATCGCCAAGGCAACGACGTTGTCATAATAGATACGGCTGGCCGTCTCCACATAGACGACGAATTGATGGAGGAGCTGGAGCGGATAAAAGAAGCTGTAACGCCCAACGAGATTTTGCTGGTGGTTGACAGCATGACTGGGCAGGATGCGGTCAACGTGGCCGAGACCTTTCATAGCAGGTTGCATCTGACAGGCTTGATTTTGACCAAGCTCGACGGTGATACGAGGGGAGGGGCGGCGCTCTCGATAAAGGCGGTAACGGGTTGTCCGATAAAATTTATAGGCGTAGGTGAAAAACTTACCGACCTGGAGCCATTTTATCCGGACAGGATGGCTTCTAGGATATTAGGAATGGGCGATGTGCTTAGTTTGATAGAGAAGGCCACCGCGGCGATAGACCAAGAAAAAGCTAGGCAACTTGAAGAAAAGATTAGGAAGGAAGAATTTACATTAGAGGATTTTCTTGAACAGATAAAACAGGTAAGAAAAATGGGTTCTCTTGACCAGATAATTAGCATGATTCCAGGGTTTTCTCCTCAAAAATTACATGGCGTAGAATTCAATGAAAAAGAACTGGTGCACATAGAAGCCATTATCAACTCCATGACTAAAGAAGAACGCCGTAATCCCAGCATCATAAACGGCAGCAGACGCAGGAGAATTGCCATGGGCAGTGGAACTTCCGTTCAAGATGTAAACAGGCTTTTGAAGCAATTCGAGCAGACTAGAAAACTCATGAAACAACTGAGTGACCTAGAAAAAGGAAGAAAAAAAGGCAGATTTAAATTGCCTTTCTTTTAACTAACAGAAGGAGGTGATGTGCAGATGGCGGTAAGAATAAGATTGAAGCGCATGGGGGCAAAGAAAAGGCCCTTTTACCGGATCGTCGTGGCGGATAGCAGAAGCCCGCGAGATGGAAGGTTTATAGAGGAAATCGGTTATTACAACCCCCTCACCGATCCTGCCGAAATAAAAATCAATGAAGAAAAAGCTCTGGATTGGATGAGGAAGGGTGCCCAACCGACCGAGAGCGTAAAGCAATTATTCAAGACTACAGGCCTGCTTGAAAAATATAAATCTCAGAAGACAAATACCGGAAAAAATTCTTAAAGTGAAGGAGGAATAAACCTTGACCGAGTTAGTGGAATACATCGCAAAGGCATTGGTTGACCACCCTGAAGAAGTGACTGTAAACAGAGTGGAAGGTGAACAGTCAGTAATAATTGAATTAAAGGTGCACCCCGATGACATGGGCAAAATCATCGGGAAGCAGGGCAGGATAGCAAAAGCCATCAGAACCGTAGTCAAAGCTGCTGCTGCTAAAGAAGGAAAAAGGGTAATCGTAGAGATTCTATAGGGGTTAGGGTTTTGCCTAACCCTTTTATTCGAGGATAGGAGGCTTTCCCCTTGAGAGAATATATAACTATAGGGAAGGTACTTTGCCCTTGGGGAATTAAAGGCCAAGTAAAAGTCGAACCTTTGACCGACGATATAAGCCGGTATCAAAAGTTAAAGTCGATTTTCGTTGAAGAAGACGGTGCTTTAAAAGCATACGACATTGAATCAGTGATTTTTTTAAAAAAGAGGTTTGTAGTCTTAAAATTGCATGGAATTGATACAGTGGATTCCGCTGAAAGTTTCAAGAATAGATACATCATGGTCCATCGAAAAGACGCGGTAAAGTTGCCAAAAGGACATTATTTTATTTGCGACATAATAGGTATGGAGGTATATAATGAGAAAGACGGAACTCTGCTTGGGCGTATTAAAAATGTAATGAAAACCGGCGCCAACGACGTTTATGTGGTGGAACTACAAAGCGGCAGAGAATTATTGATACCCGCCATAAAGGAAGTTGTAAAAAGTATAGACGTTGAAAATGGGCAGATGACAGTCAAACTCATGGAGGGAATGCTTTAGTGCTGGTATTTCATATATTGACCCTATTCCCGGAATTTTTTTCGGGGCCTATGGACGTTAGCATATTGAAAAGAGCCAAGGAAAAGGGACTCGTCCGGATAGAACTCCTGAATATAAGAGATTTTTCGAAAGATAAGCACAGGAAAGTTGACGACTACCCTTACGGCGGGGGTGCGGGAATGGTCATGAAGCCGGAACCAATCTTTGAAGCAGTGGAATATGCATCCTGCACCGTTGACGCTGAAAAAAGAAAGGTTATACTTCTTTCACCTCAAGGTTCCGTTTTCAACCAGGATATGGCAAGAGAACTGGCCAAGCAGGAGCACATAATACTAATATGTGGCCATTACGAAGGAGTAGATGAAAGGGTAAAGACGATAATAACCGACGAAATATCGCTGGGGGATTTTGTTTTGACCGGCGGGGAAATTCCGGCGCTTGCAATAGTGGATGCGACGTCTAGATTGATCCCGGGGGTACTAGGAAGTAATGAATCGTTGAAAGAAGAATCTTTCAGCAGCGGTCTTCTGGAGTACCCGCAATACACCAGGCCTGAGGTTTACAGGGGACTTAAGGTTCCAGAAGTTTTACTTTCGGGGAACCACCGAGAGATAGAAAGGTTTAGGCGAAAGGAAGCATTGAGGAGAACTTTGGAAAAAAGACCAGACCTATTTAAGAAATTGAAACTTACACAAGAGGATAAGAGTTTGCTTGAAGAAATGGGATTTGGTTGTCAAGATTAATGGGTTGTGCTATAATTAGGTCTGGCAATATGTAAGAAAGGAGGGAGAACATGTCGGACTTGCTTCGGGCAGTAGAAGAAGAGCAGATGAGAAAGGACATACCTGAATTCAGACCGGGCGATACCGTGAAGGTATACACCAAAGTAGTAGAAGGAAACAGGGAGAGAATTCAGGTTTTTGAAGGCGTGGTCATTGCACGGAAAGGCGGAGGATTGAGGGAAACCTTTACTGTAAGGAAAGTTTCCTATGGGGTAGGCGTAGAGAGAATATTTCCGCTCCATTCGCCACGGATAGATAAGATTGAGGTAGTACAAAGGGGAAAAGTAAGAAGGGCAAAACTTTATTATTTGAGGAATTTGAGAGGAAAAGCGGCAAGAATCAAGGAGAGGGACTGAGAAACCAGTCCCTTTTATTAATTTTGCGGGGAAGGTGATTTGGTGCAAATCAATTGGTATCCAGGTCACATGGCGAAAACGCGGCGGATGATTAAGGAAAATTTGAAGTTGGTAGATGTGGTGCTGGAGATTGTAGATGCAAGGGCACCTAAAAGCACCCATATACCAGATATTTTCGAACTGATAGGCTCAAAAAAGTTGATTTTGATAATGAACAAGGCAGATTTGGCTGAAGAAAAAATCACAGATTTGTGGGGAATTTACTTTGCTGAGAAAGGCCTGGTTTCGGTTAGCGTAAACTCCCGGAACAAAGTGGGTTTCAAAGACTTGGATGAAATGATTCATGATTTTTCAAAAGAGGTAAAAAGACCTTTACGGGGTATGGTAGTTGGAGTGCCGAATGTCGGCAAGTCTTCGTTCATCAACCAAATAGTCGGGAAAAAGGCAGCTAAGACAGGAAATAAGCCCGGGATAACCCGGGGGAAAATGTGGCTCAAGGCGACAGATAAACTCGAGCTTTTAGATACGCCGGGGATTTTGTGGCCTAAGATAGAACAAGAATCGGTAGGACTGAAACTTGCTTTTTTAGGGTGTATTAAGGAAGAACTGTTGGATGTGGAAAGAATAAGTCTTAAATTAATTGAGTTTTTGGTAAAAAAGCATCCCGAAAGACTGGCGGCCCGCTATAAAATAGAAACGCCGCAAAGTCCTGTTGCTATTTTAGAGCAAATTGCAAAAAGCAGAGGATTTATAATTTCCGGAGGCAGGCCCGACACTCTGAGGGCGGCAAAGACTCTTTTAAAAGAATTCCAGGATGGGAAACTGGGAAGGATTTCTCTGGAAAAGCCGGCTGGAGACGAAGACCTGATTATTGAAAATGAAAGAATGCAAAAGGGGGATATAATTTAAATGAAATTTAACTTGAATGTAGAAAAAGAGAGAATATACAAACTTTTTGCTCGAGAGAGGATGCTTGCTGAAAAAGGCTATAACTACATCGCAGGGGTTGATGAAGCCGGAAGGGGCCCTTTGGCCGGACCCGTGGTGGCTGCCGCCGTCATTCTCCCTCTAAACGTTTTTATAATGCACCTTAAAGATTCGAAGCTCCTTTCAGAAGGCAAGCGGGAAAAAGTCTACGAGGAGATAAAGCAAAAGGCGGTGGCGGTTAACTACTCAGTGGTGGACGAAAAATACATAGACCGGCACAACATTTTAAACGCGACTTTGCTTGCTATGAAAAATGCGGTGGAGGGTCTTCCTGTTAGGCCCGATTTTGTACTAGTGGATGCGCTTGTAATTCCAGAGATAGAGCCACCGCAAGAAAAAGTGGTGCACGGAGATAGGCTGTGTGCTTCGATAGCTGCAGCTTCAATTGTGGCAAAGGTGGAAAGGGATAAAATAATGAAGGATTACCATAAATTATATCCCTACTATGATTTTTGGAACAACAAAGGGTACTGCACCAAAAAACACGTCGAATCTATTAAAAAATACGGGCTATCCCCGGTACACAGAAGGAGTTTTTCCGTAAAAGGTTGGGATTTCATTGGAACGTAAAAAGCTGGGTGATATGGGGGAAAAATATGCACTTGATTATTTAAAGGCAAATAACTACGAAATCGTAAAGGTCAATTACCGGTCAAGATACGGGGAAATAGACATAATAGCAAAAGAAAATAATACACTGGTTTTTATCGAAGTCAAAACTAGGACGTCCGATGCTTTCGGAAGGGGCATGGAAGCCGTTGATATTAGAAAACAAAGGAAAATAAGATTGGTATCACTAAATTTTTTAAATGAATATGATGAGTTTGTATATAATTTGAGGTTTGATGTTATAGAAATTAAAATGGCCAATGGAACTTTAAAGGAGCTTACACATATAATAAATGCCTTTTAAAAAGTTCTTTCTTGATTAAAATCATTAGAATACTTATGAAATATTGCTTATTGTAGAATATAACAAACATTGATATAATAAAATTAGACAGTTATATACAATTATTCACATCTTTTATTGTAATATGAGGTTTAAGAAGGAGTGAATCAAATGGAGAATTGCTTCAAAAAGTCGCTTCTTAGCAAGAACTTATTTTCTGTGACATGGGAATTGGTACCCGGGAGAGGAGCGCGGGAAAAGTCCATCGAAGAGGCTCTTGAGGCTGCGGAAGCTGCGGCAAAAGGGGGCAAGGTCCATGCCTTAACGTTGACCGATAATCCGGGCGGCAATCCAGCCATGCTGCCTGACTATCTGGCAGTAGAGGTGCTTAAAAAGGGTATAGAGCCGCTGGTACATTTTACGTGCAAAGACCGAAACCGCAGTCAGATAGAAAGTCAACTTTATGCATTGGACAGGGCGGGCGTCAGAAATCTACTCGTCATGACAGGCGATTATCCGGTATCGGGTTATGCAGGGAGGCCAAGACCTGTCTTTGACTTGGACCCGATTCACGTTCTCGACCTAATTTCGCAGATGAACCGGGGACTTGAATATAAAGGAATTAAAGGAACAGTTAAGCATCAACCCAGCGATTTCTTTGCGGGAGCGGTAGTGTCTCCCTTCAAGGCCACCGAAGCGGAGCAAGTGGTTCAGTATTTCAAATTGAAAAAGAAGGTGAGGGCCGGAGCGCAGTTTATTGTTACCCAGCTAGGGTATGATGCAAGAAAATTTCACGAAGTAATTCAGTTTATACGCCAGCAGGGCTGGGATATTCCAGTTGTAGGAAATATTTACGTTTTACCCCTTGCTACGGCCAGAATAATGAACAAAAATAAGATTCCGGGCTGTGTGGTTACCGATAAGTTGCTGGCCAAACTCGAAGAAGAAGCTCAGTCCTCTGATAAAGGACGGCAGGCCCGACTGGACAGGGCTGCAAAAATGTATGCCTTTATGAAAGGTATGGGTTACGACGGCGTCCATATTGGTGGACACAACGTAAAATACGAAGATGTGGAATATATTATCGAAAAAGGAGAAGAATTGAGCAAAAATTGGATGGACATTATACACGAGTTTGACTTCCCGATACCGGGCGGGTTTTACTATTACGAAAAGGACGAAAAAACCGGTCTAAACAGGCCCGAGCCTGTTAGCCGAAAAAATAGGCCGCTGGATGCCAAAGTAGAATTTGTATATCCCTTATCGGTTCTGACCCACAAGTTAATGTTGGAACCGGGGGCACCTCTATGGGGGCTGATGAGAGGAATAGCCAAAAGGATCGATGGGACCAGCTTAGAAAGGCCGTACCACACCTTCGAGCACCTGACTAAAGTTTGCTTGTATGATTGCCACGATTGCGGTGACTGCGCCTTGATGGATCTTGCGTACGTTTGCCCCATGTCCCAGTGCCCGAAAAATCAGAGAAATGGTGCGTGCGGCGGAAGCTACATGGGATGGTGCGAGGTTTATCCAAACGAGAAAAAATGTTCTTATGTGCGCGCTTATGCGCGTCTGAAGCGTTATGGAAAGGAAAAAGAGCTTGATGGAGACATAATACCGCCGTCCAACTGGGATCTATTCCAGACATCATCTTGGCTTAATTACTATTTAGGCCGCGACCACTCTGCAAAAAAACTGGGGATAGAGCAGGTTGCAAAGAAGAAAAAATAATAAATTTTAGGCCGTTTTGGGGATTTTAAACCCTGAAAACGGTTTTTTTATTAAATGCTGCATTTTTTTGTGTTTCATGTTAATATAAAAAAAGGCGATTGTTTAATTGAGTTAATAAAAACCTAAAATACATGACGCAAATCGAGGAGGTCAGGATGCAAACCTTTTTTTCTTCGTTGCAGGGAGTTTTAGTTGTATTTTTGATTATAGCAGTGGGATATTATCTTGCAAAAATAAGATGGTTTGATGAAAGGGCGGCGGATTTGTTTGTTAAGATAGTGCTTTATGTGTCCTTTCCGCTAAATCTCGTGGTAAATATAATTTCTACTTTAACAAAAGAAGAGCTTCTAAATTATGCGAGGGGATTAATGATACCTTTTTTTTCAATTCTTCTGTTGTATTTTATAGCTTATATATTAGCAGTGCTGTTTAAAGTGGAAAGGAGCAAAAGAGGTGTATTTGCTGCTACGTTTACGTTTTCTAATTCAATTTTTGTCGGTCTTCCTTTGTCGCAAGCTTTGTTTGGTGAGGAGGCGATACCTTACTCTCTTATTTATTATATTCCAAGTACTTTTTTATGGTGGACTCTTGGAGCTTATGGAATAGCAAAAGACGTTTCTAAGGAAGGAGGAGAATCTTTTTTTAGTTTGACCACTTTGAAGAGGATATTAAACCCCCCAATTTTGGGTTTTATATTCGGATTGATTTTAGTAATCTTTGAGGTGAGTCCACCAAACTTTGTCTTTAAAAGTTTTAAAATGATAGGAGACTTAACTACTCCGCTTTCTCTATTTTATGTTGGCACAGTAATGCATCTTATGGGAAGGGAAAAGTTTGAGTTTAATAGTGAGGCTTTACTAGTTTTTTTAGGCAGATTTTTCTTTGCGCCCTTTTTAGTAGTTTTGTTAAGTATTTTAATAAAAATTCCCAAATTGATGAGAAATGTCTTTATAATTATGTCTGCTATGCCTGTAATGGTAAATACTTCTATTCTTGCTAGGGTTTACGGAGCAGATTATGAATTTGCGGTGAGTGTAATATCTTATACCACATTGTTTAGCATCGTGATGATGCCGATTTTAATGATTTTGGTAGAAAAAATATAAGGAGTGATTTGATCATGATAAAAATAAAGCCGATTACTTTAATAATTATGGCGATTCTTTTATTATTTTCGTCTGTAGGATGCAGTAATAGCAGTTCTGGAAAGGAAATCGTGGCGAAAGTTGGTGATGAAAGGATAAGCAAGGATCAACTCTATGATGTAATGGTAAAATCAATAGGAAAGCAAGCGCTTGAATATTTAATAGCACAAAAAATCATAGATTTAGAAGCAAAGAAGGAGAATATAAAAGTCTTAGACGAAGAGATAGAAAGAGAACTTGAGAAAGTCTATAAATACTACGGTGGTAAGGAAGCATTTATAAAGAATTTACAAGTGAGTGGTTATTCACTGCAAGATTTTAAAAAAGATATAGCGATGCAAATAAAAGTAAAAAAACTTCTTGAACCAAAAATTAAGATTTCAGAAGAAGAGTTAAAGGATTATTTTGAACAAAATAAAGACTACTTTTCGCAGGAAAAAGAAATAAGAGCAAGGCATATATTAGTAGATGATGAAAAGACTGCCAATGAAATCTATAAAAGATTGAAAGTTGGAGAAGATTTTTCTAAACTAGCAAGTGAATACTCGGAAGATGAAACGACAAAAAATCAAGGTGGGGACCTGGGGTTTTTTAAAAGGGGCGAAATGGTAAAAGAATTTGAAGATGTGGCATTTTCGCTTAAAGAGGGTGAATTCAGTTCTCCTGTGAAGACGCAGTATGGTTATCATATCATAAAGGTCGAAGAAATAAAAGAAGCGAAACAAGCCAATTTTGATGAAAGCAGGGAAAAGATAAAGGAGATCCTTTTAAACCAAAAGGTTCAGGAACAGTACGATGCGTGGATGCAAGGGCTTTACGAACAATATAAAGTAGAAAATTATTTGACAGATTAACAATAAATAACGAGGTTGTAAAATATTTTGTGTAAAATAAAAGCTCCTTCTATGTTAGAATATAGAAATATAGAAGGAGTGAATTTTTATGGCAAGAAAAAGAATAATAACACCGGAAAAGAAAGAGCTAATCAATAAACTCATTTCGGAGTACAACATTACTTCAGCCAAGGATTTACAGGAAGTATTGAAAGATCTGTTGGGAGACACAATACAAAATATGTTGGAAGCAGAGCTGGATGAGCATCTTGGGTATGAAAAGTACGAAACTACTGAAGAAACAAAAACGAATTACCGTAATGGCCACACATCCAAAATATTGAAATCAAGTGTTGGACCTGTAGAAATAGATGTTCCAAGGGATCGCAACGGAGAATTTGAACCAAAAGTAGTTCCTAAGTATAAAAGAGATATATCTGATATAGAAAATAAAATAATAGCGATGTATGCACGAGGGATGTCTATCATTACGGGTTTGAAGTATCAGCAGAGATGGTAAGCAAGATTACAGATAAAATACTGCCTGAGCTCAAAATTTTGGCTGGGCGTGTTAAATGACCTTGAAAACAGAGCTGAAATATGTGTCAGATAAGGATCGTAAGGAATTTGCAAAGGATTTAAAACGAATATATACTGCTCCAAACGAAGAGACGGGATAGGAGGCTTAACAAGTCAAGGACAGTATTTCCCAGCGACCAAGCTCTTTTAAAAAGCATATATCTTGCTACACTAAAGATTACCGCCAAGTGGACGATGCGCTACAGAGATTGGGGCATGATATTAGGACAATTGCAAATAATGTTCGAAGGGCGTATATAGTACTTCCCTTAACCCCAATAGATATGATAAGGCCCTTTGCCCTGGCAGTCAAGGGTAAAGGCTAAAGCCCGTGCTGCGCACGCCCTTGACAGCCAGACTGCAGGGCCTTTGGGATTCATCAAGGGGTTAAGGGTAAGTGGAGGCAGAGAGGCTCACCCAAACGCATGTTGGTGTAATATTTTATCTTGGAATTTTATTTTAAAAAATTTGACAAAGTAAGCTTTAAATCTTAAAATATAGTTATTCACTAACATAGAAGGAAGACACTTTACACAAAAATATTTACACTGCCTTTTTACTCGGGAGGTTTTTTGTTGACGCGACACATCAGATTTTCAATCCTTGCAAATTATACGCTGGTTTTTTATCAAAGCGATGAATTGCCTCGATAAATCTAATGGTTCCAGTCTTACCTCTCACTACTAGTGTATGAGTTGCTGCTCCTTTAGAAGTAAAGTGCACCCCTTTTAACAAATTGCTGTTGGTAATACCGGTTGCTGCAAAAAATATATCGTCACCCTTTACTAAATCATCCATTTTTAGAATCTTGAACGGATCGGAAAGCCCCATTTTTTTACATCTTTCTATTTGTTCTTCGTTTTCGGGCTTTAACCTCCCTACCAACTCGCCGCCCAGGCATTTCAACGCAGCAGCAGCCAAAACTCCTTCTGGAGCCCCGCCTATTCCTATCATCATGTCGACTCCGGAACTCTCAAAAGCACAGGCTATGGCGGGAGAGACGTCTCCGTCGGAAATCAGCATGATCCTCGCGCCGGCTTCCCTCACTTCTTTTATGAGTTGTTCGTGCCTTGGTCTGTCAAGAATTACCACGGTCAGGTCCGATATAGATTTTTTAAGGCTTTCGGCTACAATTGTTAGATTATCCTTTACGGGCGCATCTAGGTGAATTTTCCCGGCTGCGGCAGGCCCTACCGCGATTTTTTCCATATAAATGTCCGGGGCGTTTAAGAGACAGCCCTTTGGTGCTGCGGCTACCACAGCAATGGCGCCGTTCAATCCTTTGGCTACCAAATTCGTTCCTTCCAAAGGGTCTACTGCTATGTCTAATACCGGTCCGTAACCCGTTCCCAGTTTTTCACCGATGTAGAGCATAGGAGCCTCATCCATCTCGCCCTCGCCGATTACCACTTCGCCTCTTATATCTATGGTGTCGAATACCGCGCGCATAGCCTCGGTGGCCGCTTCGTCGGCTTTGTTTTTGTTTCCCCTGCCCATCCACCTTGCAGCGGCGACTGCTGCAGCTTCGGTTACTCTTGCAAATTCAAGAGAAAGTTTCCTTTCCATATCCATGGAGTGTACACCCCTTTTATATAATAAAATAATTAAAGCGGCGAAATAATTTTATCATAAATTGAGGAAATTCACATAAAAACTTTTTTCTCGTTAATACTCTTCGTAAGGATGTTTGAGATGCAAAGGTAATAATAGGCCTTGAACCTGGCGGTCATTCCTGGAAGCCTTGACTTTTTTTGAAGCAAGTGATACCAGGTATTCCTTTTATGGGATATGAAAATATGTAAGTTCATTGGGAAAGGTTTCGAAATCTTAGTTACAAAAATAAGCTGATTTTTAGAATCGATGCTAATATTAAATTGAGCCATTTTTCATCCCTGATGAGTTTATCTTTCCATCTATGAAAAGCTGCGGATGGAAGTGGCTCATTACTTTCGATATAACTAAACCTATTAATCAGGAGGTAAATACTTAAATGAAAAGATTTAATTTACAGACAAAACTTATGTTATTGACATTTTTAATTATCATTGTGTGCCTTACTATATCAACACTTTTTGCCGTTAAAATTATAAGTGTTTCTATAGAAAACCAAATGGCTAATAACGTAATGAATATTGCACGTGCTGTAGCTACGGATCCAGTTGTTATTTCTGCTTTTTACCTTCCTCATCCGGAGGAAGTTTTACAGCCCTATGCTGAACGGATTAGAAAAAATTCAAATAATATAGAATACATTACAATAATCAATATGAACAGAGAAAGATATTCTCATCCCAATCCTAATAATATTGGGAAGAAATTTGTCGGAGGGGATGAAGAAAGGGTACTTAAGGGAGAAACTTATATCTCAAAAGCCGTAGGAACCTTGGGACCATCGTTGAGGGCTTTTACTCCGATAATGGATGGCAACAAACAGATAGGAGCAGTTGCAGTAGGTATACTAACTCGTGATATAAACAAGGTTCAAAAGAGAATAATAAGGAGCATAATACTTGTTATGATAATAGCTATGACCATTGGAGCAATAGGATCTTATTTTCTTTCTAAGAATATAAAAAATGAGATATTTGGATTGGAGCCATACCAAATTGCAAAAGTGCTTCAAGAGCGGAACTCAATTTTAGATGCAGTTGTGGAAGGTATAATTGCGGTGGATAAAAAAGGTACAGTAACGTTAATAAATAATACCGCTAAAAAGATCATCGGAGTAGAAGAAGGAAGGAAGGTAATTGGGGAAGAAGTTGAAAAAATTATACCTAATTCTAGGTTAAAAGTTGTGTTAAATACAGGTGTCCCTGAGTATGATGATGAGCAGATAATTAATGGAATATCGATTATAACAAATAGAGTGCCTATTGTTATAAATGGTCAAATAGAAGGGGCAATTGCTAGTTTTAGACTTAAAACCGATCTTGCTTACCTCGGGGAACAACTTACAGGCTACAGGCAGATAGTAGATACTCTTAGAGCCCAGGCTCATGAATTTATGAATCATATGCACGTAATTGCGGGTTTAATAAATCTAAAACAGTACGATGAAGCATTGAAATTTATTTACAATGAACTGGGGGCTCAGCAAACTTTTGCTGGGCTGGTTACGAAAAGTATAAAAGATAAGAGAGTTGCAGCATTGCTTTTAGGTAAATATAGTCATGCTGCGGAAATGGGTATTAAATTGTATTTGGATGAAGACAGCGAATTGTACGAAGAACATGGCTCCGTATCATCAGGAGATTTGGTAACGATTTTAGGAAATCTTATTGAAAATGCTATAGAAGCCCTATCTGTATCTTCTAAGAAAGACAAAATCATTAGCGTATATATTAAAGAAAGATTAGACTACGTATTTATAAAAGTATACGACAATGGACCAGGTATAGAGGAACAAATCCTTCCCCATATATTTGATAAAGGTTTTACTACAAAAAAATCAGGAAAAGGTATAGGGCTTTTTATTGTAAAGCAAACAATTAAAAAAAGAGGAGGAAATGTAGAAGTAAAAACCGGGAATTCTAATGGGACAATTTTTATCGTTAAAGTTCCAAAGGGGGTTATAGTGTGATTAACGTATTGATTGTAGAAGATGATCCAATGGTGGCGGTTGTGAATAAAAAGTATGTAAATATGGTTGAAGGATTTAATGTTGTTGGTATAGCCAAAAATGCCGATGAGGCAAAAAAATTTTTAAAGAACACCAAAGTAAACTTAATACTACTCGATGTTTATATGCCTGGGGAAAATGGTATTGAGTTGTTAAAACAGATTCGGGAATTTGGATATAAGACAGATATAATTATGGTTACTGCCGATAATCAAGGCCAAGATATTGAGGAAGCTTTAAGATACGGTATTGTAGATTATTTAATAAAGCCTTTTGAATTCTTAAGACTTAAAATTGCTTTATCGAATTATCTTCAAAGGTATAAAAAGGTTAAAAACGAAAGTTTTCTTACTCAAGAAGATATCGACTCAATTATTATTTCTAAAAGTGTACAATATAGCGAAAAAAAGGGTTTCGATAGAAGAACTATGGAAAAGATCCTTGCGGCTTTAAAGGCCTATGATAGACCTGTTTCTTCCGAAGAAATTGCCAAAAATTTAAATATTTCGCGGGTAACGGTGAAGAAGTATCTCGACTACATGGATGAACAAGGAATGGTAAAAAGCGAGGTGCAGTACGGAGGAACAGGAAGACCCATTACTTTGTATTATCGTATACTCTAATACTTTAACTTTAATAAATTTCATAATTGGTTTAAATAGTTTAAAAAACTTCCCCCTTTAAAATAAAGGTGTTAAATTCTTTTTAGAAGAAAAAAAGGGGGAGGAGTTTTATGGTTAAAGGTACAAAAGAAGATGTTTTTAAGATTGCAGGATTCCCGATATCTTTTTTCGCAATCCTTGCACTCATAATTTTTGCTAGTGTTTATTTAAATTTATTGCCGTCCAATATGATAGGTGCCTTTGCTTTTATGATAGTAATTGGGGCCATATTAGGAGAGATAGGAAATCGTCTCCCAGTGGTTAAAGATTTTTTAGGAGGAGGACCAATTGTTATTATTTTTGGTACCGCTGCTCTTGTGATGTTTAAAATGCTACCAGAATCAACCATTAAAACCGTTGACAACTTTATGAAAGTAAGTAACTTCTTAGATTTCTATATCGCAGCATTAATAACAGGTAGTATATTGGGAATGGATAGGAAATTATTGGTAAATGCTGGAGCAAGATATTTTCCTGCTCTTTTTGGAGCAATAATTGTATCGCTTGGCTTTGTATCAATAGTGGGAGCTCTTACAGGATATGGATGGAAACAAGCTCTACTTTATATTGGTATCCCAATGATGGGTGGTGGAATGGGTGCAGGTGCTGTTCCTATGTCAAAGATCTACGGAGGAGTATTAAAACAAGACCCTACTTCTATATTATCTATTATGGTTCCTGCTGTAGCCCTCGGTAATGCTCTGGCCATTATTGCAGCAGGGTTACTTGACAAGATTGGCAAGGTTAAACCACAGTTTACTGGAAATGGCAAAATAATTGTTTCGCAAGAGATTGACCTTACAACTGGTAAAAAATATGACCTTAATCTTACGATGATGGGTATGGGTATGCTTATGGCATGTACCTTCTACGTTCTCGGAAATATAATAGGAAAATTTATTCCATCAGTACATTCTTTTGCGTGGATGATTATTTCAGTAGCTGTGGTAAAAGCTCTCGGAATATTACCGGACAAATTCGAACAAGCGGCAAGTCAGTGGTACCAATTCGTGATGAATTATTGGACAGGAGCCTTACTTGTAGGAATAGGAATAAGCTATACTAATCTTTCCGATGTTGTCAAAGCTGTATCTTGGCAGTATTTATTACTCGTAAGCGCCACTGTAATAGGAGCAATTTTGGGCTCTTGGATTGTAGGAAAATGGGTAGGATTTTATCCCATCGAGGCCTCGATAACGGCTGGACTTTGTATGGCAAATATGGGTGGTACGGGAGATGTAGCAGTTTTGTCAGCCTGCAAGCGGATGGAACTCATGCCTTTTGCCCAGATATCTTCAAGAATAGGTGGAGCTATAATGCTCATAATTGGAGGATTTATGATAAGTGTAATTGGAAAATTATAAGGAGGTACAAAATATGGACATAAGAGAAGAAGCTTTAAAGCTTCATAGAGAAAATAAAGGGAAGTTAGAAGTAATAAGTAAGGTAGTTGTTAATAATTCTACCGATTTAAGCCTTAGTTATACACCGGGTGTTGCAGAACCATGTAAGGAAATAATGGCAAATCCGGAACTGGCATATGAGTATACAGTAAAGGGACACATGGTGGCTGTTGTCACCGACGGATCTGCCGTATTGGGTCTTGGGAATATTGGTGGTTTGGCCGGAGCTCCTGTTATGGAAGGTAAGTGTGTGTTGTTTAAGATTTTTGGTGGTGTGGATGCATTTCCGATCTGCCTTAATACTCAGGACGTTGATGAAATAGTTAAAACCGTCAAGAATATATCGCCAATTTTTGGTGGTATAAACCTGGAGGATATAGCGGCTCCAAGGTGTTTTGAAGTAGAAAAGAGATTAATAAAAGAGCTTGATATACCAGTGTTCCATGACGACCAGCATGGTACTGCAGTTGTAGTACTTGCGGCAATAATGAATGCTCTAAAATTAGTGGACAAGCAAATTGAAAATGTAACTGCCATTATAAATGGTGCTGGTGCTGCTGGAATTGCCACTGCAAAGCTTCTCTTGAGTGCGGGAATAGGCAACATAATTTTATGCGATAGAAAGGGTACCATCTATAAAGGTAGAGAAGGAAATGATTGGAGTAAAGAGGAGATTGCGGAATATACGAATAAAGATTTAGTAAAAGGAACTCTCGCAGATGCAATTAAAGGTGCGGATATATTTATCGGTGTTTCTGGACCGGGAGTTTTGAACAAAGAAATGGTTGCTTCTATGAGCAAAAATGCTATTGTTCTTGCCCTAGCTAATCCTGTCCCTGAAATATGGCCTGAAGAGGCAAAAGCTGGTGGGGCTAAGGTGGTAGGTACCGGTAGATCCGATTTTCCCAACCAGGTGAACAATGTGCTGGCATTTCCAGGGATTTTTAGAGGAGCACTAGAAGTACGGGCAAATAAAATAAATGAGGAGATGAAAGTAGCAGCGGCTAAAGCAATAGCGGCTCTTGCAGAAGAGAATCTTGACTATGACTACATTTTGCCAAAGGCTTTTGATAATAGGGTTGGGGCACATGTTGCGTCTTGTGTGGCAAAAGCTGCTATTGAATCTGGTGTTGCTCAATTATCAATAGATCCCGACAAAATTAAGGAGAAAATGTTGAACAAATGATATGGGCAAAAGTACTCAATGGGTGGGAGGAAAGGTATAAACTAGAGTTAATACTGCTCGAACAGTTTAAAAAACCGATAATGGTGGTTACGATCCTGGCGGGATGAAACTCGATGCGATATCAGAGATAATTTCCCAAGAAGCTGTTAAGAGTGTACAGGATTTTGGCTTTATTTTAACTGTATCCGGCAAAAATTTTGCCGGACAATATTTTTTATCGGCGGACCTTGCAGTTTCGACGCTTTTTATTTACCTTCTACAACAAATTTTTTTACGCTTTTTTCTTGTTACAAAATGAGAGATTTTTAGCATAATTGTGATGCCATTTTTGATGGGATTTGTATAGTTTTCTTTTTTACTTTTTCAAGGAGGAAAATCCATAATTGTGGAGAATTTTAGAAAATAGTTTGCTTATATTGTTTATGAAGAAAAACAGGAGGAAAAAATGCTAGCTTCATTAAAAAGTTGCGCCATATACGGTATCGAAAGCTTCATAGTCGATGTGGAGGTATATATTTCTAACGGCCTTCCTGCATTCGATATTGTAGGACTTCCGGACACGGCGGTCAGGGAGTCGCGGGAGCGGGTGAGAGCGGCTATAAAAAATCAGGATTTTGATTTTCCCATAAAAAGGATTACGCTGAATCTTGCACCGGCTGACATAAAAAAAGAAGGCCCTCACTTCGACCTTCCGATTGCCTTGGGTATCTTAGCTGCTACCGAACAAGTTCCGGCAAGTGCGCTAGAAGGGTACGCGATTGTTGGGGAACTATCTCTCGATGGAAGGGTAAGGCCGATAAATGGAATTTTACCTATGGCGATAGAGGTAAAGCAGAAAGCTTTAAAAGGGATAGTTGTTCCATTGGAAAACGCCGAGGAGGCTGCTGTAATTAAAGGTATAGAGGTAATAGGTGTAAAAAGTTTAAAGGAAGCAGTGGAATATTTTAAAGGTGGATTTAAACCGGATGAGATAGCGTCTAAAGTCCAGGATGCGTTTAGCGTAGATTTCGAAGGAGACTTTTCGGAGGTAAAGGGGCAGGAGGTTATAAAAAGAGCTTTGGAGATAGCGGCAGCCGGCCATCACAATCTCATAATGGTTGGACCTCCCGGTTCGGGCAAGACGATGATAGCAAAGCGTATTCCCACGATTTTACCTTCCATGACTTTTGAAGAATCCTTAGAATTAACAAAAATTTACAGTATTGCCGGGCTTTTGGTGGGCAAATCTTCTTTGATAAAGACTAGGCCGTTCAGGGCACCCCACCACAGTATTACCCCGGTGGGGTTGGTGGGCGGTGGTCGAATACCAAGGCCTGGCGAGGTAAGTCTTGCACACCATGGTGTTTTATTTTTAGACGAGTTGCCGGAATTCTCGAAGGAAATTTTGGAACTGCTTCGCGAACCGCTGGAAGAAGGCAAGATAACCATTTCGAGAATGAACGCGACGGTTACCTATCCTGCAAGTTTCATGCTTGTTGCGGCTATGAATCCATGTCCGTGCGGATATTTTCAGGACCCTTTCCACGAATGTTCCTGCCCGCCACACAAAGTGCATAGTTATTTGAGCAAAATCTCAGGGCCGCTACTTGATAGGATAGATATGCAGGTAGGTGTTTTACCCGTTGCGTTTTCCGATTTGGAAAAAACGAGTTCTACGGATTCGGCCACAATAAGAAAAAGGGTTGAAGTGGCAAGAAGCATGCAGCTTATGCGTTATAAGGGGCAAAACATTTTTTATAATTCCCAGCTTACCCCGGCTATGGTAAATAAATACTGCAAGCTGAGCAAGGGTGAAAAACTTTTAATGAAGGAGGCTTTCGAAAAGTTAAAGTTAAGTGCAAGGGCTTACAATAAAATTCTGAAGTTGGCGAGGACAATAGCGGATTTAGATCAGTCGGAAAACATCAAAGAAATTCACCTGGCCGAGGCCCTGCAATTTAGGAACCTGGATAAATACTTCCAATATTTAAAGGTATGAGTAAAAAATTTCCCGGGACATAGCAAAAAATACCATTTTGTGACAAGCAATATTTTGCCACAACAATCTTTGACCAAAAAGGGAATATATGTTATCATTTTTTGTTAAAGGAGTGATATTTGTGAATTCCAAAAAGGGACTGGTTTTGGTTTATACAGGAAATGGCAAGGGCAAAACTACTGCAGCTTTTGGGTTGGCTTTGAGGGCAATCGGACACGGTGAAAAAGTATATATGATTCAGTTCATGAAAGGGAGTCCTGATTACGGTGAAGTACAGGCTGCAAAGTATTTACCCAATCTCCAACTGGTTCAAAAGGGGAGAGATTGCTTCGTTAAAAAAGGAAACCCCGCTCCAGAAGATTTGAAAATTGCAAGAGAAGGTATTGAGTTGGCCAGGAATATAATTTCCAGCGGAGAGTATGACCTTGTCATACTTGATGAAATAAACGTGGCCGTAGATTACGGCCTGATACCCGAAGAAGAGGTTCTAAATTTAATAGATTTAAAACCCGAGAGGACCACGCTGGTACTGACGGGTCGTTATGCTACGGAAAAATTAATGGAAAAAGCTGATATGGTGAGCGAAGTAAAAGAAATAAAGCACCATTACAAAAAAGGTATATCTGCGCAAGCTGGTATAGAATACTAATATACTGAGGGATGGCAATGGCAGAGCTTGAGTTGTTGGTGGCTCTAAATATGATCCCCTACCTCGGGCCAGTGAGGATAAGGGGATTATTAAATTGCTTTAACACCTATTCGGATTTTATGAACGCGACGAGAGAAAGATTGATGGATGCTCCTGGCATTACTCCACAAATATGCGATACAATATTAGAATTCAGAAAAAAAGTTAATCCTTTTGATGAGATAGAAAGGATAAAAAAACTTGGAGCTAAAATAATAACCATCGAAGACGAAGAGTATCCCCGGCTTTTGGCGGAAATTTATGATCCGCCCGTGGTACTTTACGTTCTGGGAGAAGCATCTGCGTTGAATATGGAATCTATTGCAATAGTGGGAACGCGAAAACCCACATCTTACGGGCAAAAAGTAGCGGAGCAAATAGCCGGAGAACTTGCAGAATTCAATATAAACGTCGTAAGCGGGATGGCCCGGGGCATCGATTCTTTTGCACATAAAGGCGCTCTAAAAGCCGGCGGTCCCACCACGGCCGTTCTGGGATGCGGTATAGACGTTGTTTATCCCCCGGAAAACCACGAACTTATGAAAAAGATAATTAAATATGGGTGTGTCATTACCAGCTTTCCTGCCAATTCGAAACCATTGCCATCCAATTTTCCTGCTAGAAATAGAATTATAAGCGGTATGACGAGGGGGACGTTGGTAGTAGAAGCGGCTGAAAAAAGCGGTTCGCTTATTACTGCCGATTTTGCTTTAGAGCAGGGCAGGGACGTATTTGCGGTGCCCGGTAGTGTATTCAGCCCTTACAGCCGCGGAACTCACAAGCTTATAAAGCAGGGAGCGAAATTAGTGGAATGTGCAAACGATATATTGGAAGAACTGAATTTTAGGAAGAATGATTCCGCGGAAATAAAAGAGCTCGACCTTACGTTAGAGGAATCGGAAGTATTAGAGGTGATAGATTATACTCCCGTGAATATAGAATTTATCGTGCAAAAGACGAATAAACCTCCTGGGGAAATAAACGCCGTAATAACCCGGCTTCAACTGAAAAATATGATAACATTATTGCCTGGAGGATATGTAATGAAAATTTGAGGTGATCATAATGGCAAAGTCGCTAATAATCGTTGAATCTCCGGCCAAAGCAAAGACTATCAGCCGTTTTTTGGGAAAGGAATACAAAGTAGTAGCCTCTATGGGTCATGTCAGGGACCTGCCGAAAAGCCAGCTCGGCATTGATATTGAAAATGGCTTTATGCCAAGATATATAACCATCCGAGGGAAAGGGCCCTTGATAGAAAACCTGAAAAAAGAAGCTGCTAAAGTAAAAAATGTCTTGCTTGCTACCGATCCTGATAGAGAGGGCGAGGCTATATCGTGGCATCTTGCGCATCTTTTGGAGCTTCCCCTTGAATCCCCGTGCAGAGTGGAATTCCATGAAATAACAAAAAATGCTGTTTCCGAATCCTTGCGCCACCCTCGAAAGATAGATATGAATCTGGTAGATGCCCAGCAGGCGAGAAGAATTTTGGACCGACTGGTAGGCTACAAAATTAGCCCGATTTTGTGGCGCAAGGTCAAGGGGGGATTGAGTGCCGGCAGGGTCCAATCGGCGGCCGTGAGGATGATATGCGACAGGGAAAAAGAGATAGATGAATTTGTCCCTGAAGAATACTGGACAATTGAGGCGGAACTTGCATGTCAGAATGGTGGTAATGTTTTCCTTGCCAAGCTTCATTCCAGGGGCGACGAAAAACTAAATCTGAAAGACCGTAATGCGGTGGAAAAAATCGTAGCCGATTTGCAAAAAGAAATCTTTACGGTAGTAGAGGTCAAAAAAGGCGAGCGTCGCCGAAATCCGTCACCGCCTTTTACGACGAGCACCATGCAGCAAGAAGCTGCAAGGAAACTGGGCTTTACCGCAAAGAAGACGATGATGGTAGCCCAGCAGCTTTATGAGGGACTTGATATCGAGGGAGAGGGCACTGTCGGCCTTGTAACGTATATAAGGACCGATTCGACAAGAATATCGGAACAAGCTCAAAAAGAGGCTAGAGAGTATATATTGAAAAATTATGGAACAGAATATATAGGAAGCGGTTCGTTGGCTCAAAAAAGCAAAAAGAATATTCAAGATGCACATGAAGCAATAAGACCCACTTCCGTTTTCCGGCATCCCGAATCTATTAAAAACTCACTGACTGCTGACCAGTACAAACTCTATAAATTGATATGGGAAAGGTTTATAGCAAGCCAGATGGCGCCGGCGGTGTACGATACTGTTTCGGCGGAAATAAAAGCGGGGGAGTATATTTTTAAGGCTTCAGGTTCAACCCTTAAATTTTCTGGTTTCATGGCCGTTTATACAGAAGGAGCCGACGAAGAAACGGAAAGGGAAGAAGGTTTGCTGCCCGAACTTACTGCAGGGCAGACTCTTGTGCTTTTGCAAATCAAACCCGAACAGCATTTTACCCAGCCGCCGCCCAGGTATACTGAAGCCATGCTGGTAAAAGCGTTGGAGGAAAGGGGTATAGGCCGTCCGAGCACCTACGCGCCTATCATAGATACCATTCAAAAAAGAGGTTACGTAAAAAAGGAAAAGGGAAGGTTTAAGCCGACGGAATTAGGACAAATAGTGACGGAAATATTAAAGGAATACTTTAGTGATATAGTGGATCTTGATTTTACTGCGGAAATGGAAAGTCAGTTGGATAAAGTAGAATCAGGAGAGGAAAACTGGCAGCGAATCGTAGAGGAATTTTACCGTCCTTTCAAGGAAAAGCTGAGGATAGCCGAAGAAAAAATCGAGGAAGTAAAAATTGAAGATGAAGTTACTGATGAAAAGTGTGAGATATGCGGCAGAAATATGGTGATAAAACGCGGAAAGTACGGCGAATTTATGGCGTGTTCTGGCTTCCCGGAATGCCGCAACACAAAGCCGCTAATAGAGCAACTTGGCGTCAAATGTCCCAAGTGCGGCGGCGATATAGTAGTTAGAAAATCAAAAAAAGGACGGAAATTCTACGGATGCAGTAACTATCCCGACTGCGATTTTGTATTGTGGGACCCACCCAGCGAAATCCCTTGTCCCCGTTGCGGCAGCTTGATGGTGGAAAAGACTGTGAGAAACGAAAAGGTCGCAGTATGTATTAATCCCGAATGTGGCTATAAAAAATCGGAGGGATGAAAGATGGAAAAGATAAAGGTCATTGGTGGCGGGTTGGCTGGATGCGAAGCGGCATGGCATATCGCAAATATGGGATTTAAGGTAGAACTTTACGAGATGAGGCCGTTAAAGACTACTCCGGCCCACCATACCGACAAACTGGCCGAGCTTGTATGCAGCAATTCTCTTAGATCTAACGAGCTTACCAATGCTGCGGGGCTTTTAAAAGAAGAAATGCGGCTTTTGGGCTCTTTGATCATAGAAAAAGCCGAGGAAAACAGCGTTCCGGCCGGTGCGGCTCTCGCAGTGGACCGGGAAAAGTTTTCCTCGGCTGTAACTGCTGCAATTGAAGAACACCCCCTAATTGAGATAAAGAGGGAAGAAGTGGTTGATATACCCGAGCCTCCTGCCATTATAGCGACTGGTCCTCTAACTTCAGAGGCATTATCTAAAGCTATAAGCGAATTTTTGGGGAAAGAATACCTATACTTTTACGATGCTGCTGCTCCTATCATTACTAGGGATTCCATAGATTGGAATGTTGCTTTCTGGGGTTCGAGGTATAACAAGGGTGACGAAGATTATGTGAATTTGCCGATGACAGAAGAGGAGTATATGGAGTTTTACAACGAACTGATAAGTGCCGAAGTCCATCCCCTTAAAGAATTTGAAAAGCCGGTATTTTTCGAAGGATGTATGCCCATCGAAGTGATGGCAAAAAGAGGCCCCAAGACGCTTCTTTTCGGACCGTTAAAGCCGGTAGGAATAATAGACCCGAGAACCGGCAAGCAACCTTTCGCTGTAGTTCAACTCAGAAAGGAAAATAAAGAAGGCACTCTATTCAACATGGTGGGTTTTCAGACGAGCCTAAAATGGCCGGAACAAAAACGGGTTTTTAGTAAAATTCCGGGCTTAAAAGACCCCGAGTTCGTGCGCTACGGTTTTGTTCACAGGAATACGTTTATAATGAGCCCTAAATTCTTACATCCCTGGCTTGAAGTAAAGTCGGCTCAGGGGCTATTTTTTGCAGGGCAAATAACCGGAGTGGAAGGGTATATAGAATCGGCGGCATCCGGAATAGTAGCAGGAATTAACATGGTTCGGCGTATTAAAGGTGAAGGTCCCATTTCTTTTCCTTTGGAGACTGTGATAGGGTCGCTTTGTAATTATGTTGCTACTGCCGATCCCAGAAATTTTCAGCCGATGAAAGCTAATTTCGGTTTGCTCCCTCCGCTTGACTGGAGAATAAAGTCAAAAAAGGAGAGAAATCAGCTTTTAGCGGAGCGTTCCATAGAGTTGCTAAGGAAGTTTATAGAAGCTAATAAATTAAAAATTTAACTATGGTCATAATTTCAAAAAAATTTAACATATAATTTAAAAATAATTTAGAATTTAATCTTGCATAAAATCAAAGGTTGTGGTAGTATATTAGTTGTTCGCTGCGAGGTTGATAGGCCATGGAATACGAGGTGGTAGACAGTTTTTTAAATTACATAAAAGCAGCCAAGAACCAATCGGAGAATACCCTGAAAGCCTATGCCAATGACTTGGGACAGTTTATAGAATATTTGGAACAGAATAAAATGTCCGAAACAAAGAGTTTGAAGAATATAACTCACCTGGATATAAGAGGTTTTCTGGCCTATTTAAAGGAAAAAGGGGTTGCAAAAAAAAGCATAACCAGAAAACTTTCAGCTTTAAGAAGCTTTTTTAAATATCTCACTAAAGAAGGAATAATATCGGAAGATCCTACCAAAATGGTGCAAGGAATGAAGCTCCCCAAGAAATTGCCGCTGTTTTTATATCCCGCAGAAATAGAAGCGCTGCTTTCAGCTCCGAACAAGGATGTGCTGGGGATACGCGATAGAGCTATCATGGAGCTTTTATATGCCACCGGTGTGAGGGTAAGTGAGCTCGTATCGATAAAGTTGAGAGATGTAAATATGGGTGCCAATTTCATAATTGTATACGGCAAAGGTTCCCGTGAGAGAATAGTGTTTTTCGGGACGAAGGCAGCGAAAAGTCTGGAAGAATATTTAAAAAAAAGCAGGCCTTACCTTGTAAAAAATTTAAGCTGCGAATATCTTTTTCTTAATAAAAACGGGACTAAGTTAACGGATAGAAGCGTGAGGAGAATTATAGATAAATATGTAAAGGAATTGTCTATGAAAAAAAATATTAGCCCTCACACTTTTAGGCATACATTTGCTACTCACATGTTGAACAATGGAGCAGATCTTAAAACTGTGCAGGAGCTATTGGGGCATGTGAGCTTATCCACAACACAGCTTTATACTCATCTGACAAAAGAAAGACTAAAGGAAATATACGATAAGGTTTTTCCCCGCGCAAAAAAAAAGGAGGATAGCTGATGTTTTCAGCAACTACAATAGTAGCCTTAGTAAATCAAAAGGGTGCTGCAATGGCAGGAGACGGGCAAGTTACTTTTGGGCAAAACACTATAATGAAACATCATGCTAAAAAAGTTAGGAAAATATATAATGGCCAAGTGCTTGCGGGCTTTGCTGGTTCAGTGGCTGATGCGGTAACCCTTTTTGAGAAATTTGAGTCAAAACTTGAGGAATTTCATGGCAATCTCGTAAGGGCTGCCGTGGAGTTAGCGAAAGAATGGCGCACCGACAGAATGCTCAGGAAATTGGAGGCTTTACTAATAGCGGCCGACAAGGAGCACATTTTCATCATATCAGGCAGCGGAGAAGTGGTAGAACCTGACGACGGTATAGCAGCAATAGGATCGGGAGGGCCTTATGCCCTTGCCGCTGCTAGAGCGCTTTCGCAATATACGGATTTACCTCCTGAAAAAATTGTCCAAGAAGCACTAAAAATAGCAGCGGATATATGCGTTTACACGAACGATTACATATCAGTGGAGGTTCTCTAAGGAGGGAAAGGATTTTGGAAGACTTAACCCCAAGAAAGATCGTTGAAGAACTGGACAAATACATAGTTGGCCAGCAGGAAGCCAAACGGTGCGTGGCCATTGCGCTTCGAAATAGGTATAGGAGGCAAAAGCTGCCTAAGGAGCTTCAAGATGAGATAATGCCTAAAAATATATTGATGATTGGACCTACTGGAGTCGGCAAAACGGAAATTGCAAGAAGGCTTGCAAAGCTTGTAAACGCTCCTTTCGTAAAGGTTGAGGCTACTAAATTTACTGAGGTCGGCTATGTCGGGCGAGACGTGGATTCAATGGTAAGGGATTTAGTGGAAACTTCTATAAGAATGGTCAAGGTTGAGAAGATGGAGCAGGTAAAAGACAGGGCGAGGGAACTGGCAGAGCTTAGGATTGCGGAAATACTGCAGCCGGATCCAGTAAGGAGCGCCGGTTTTAAAAATCCTTTTGAAGTAATTTTTGGGAATGTATCGAGGATTGAAGAAAGCGATGATGAATACGAAGGAAAGCTTAGGATGGCTAAAGAAAAGCGTAAGGTACTGCTTGAAGATATTAAGTCAGGGAAAATAGATAATGAAATGATAGAAATAGAAATTGAGGACAACTCTATGCCGGTGTTGGAAGTATTTTCGAATTACGGAATTGAAGAAATGGGGATAAATTTCCAGGATTTGTTTAGCGGCATTATTCCTAAGCGGAAAAAGAAAAAAAGGGTCACTATCGAAACCGCAAGGAAGATATTGACCCAGGAAGAGGCTCAAAAGCTCATAGATATGGATGAAGTCATATCGGAGGCAATAAAAAGAGCAGAAGAAACGGGCATCATCTTTATAGATGAAATCGACAAGATAGCCGGAAGAGAGCACGGGACTAGCCCCGATGTGTCAAGAGAAGGCGTTCAAAGGGATATTCTTCCGATTGTGGAAGGCTGCACGGTCATGACAAAGTACGGACCCGTAAAGACCGACCATATTCTGTTTATCGCTGCAGGAGCTTTTCACATCTCTAAGCCCTCGGACCTCATACCCGAGTTACAGGGAAGATTTCCGATTCGCGTAGAATTGAAGAGCCTCTCAAAGGAAGATTTAAAGAAAATTTTAATAGAACCCAAGAATTCTCTAATAAAACAATATAAGGCTTTGTTGGAAACTGAAGGAATAAAAATCCATTTTACAGAAGATGCTATTGATGAGATAGTAAGTATAGCGGTACATGTCAATCAGCATACTGAAAATATTGGTGCAAGGAGACTACATACCATTATGGAAAAGCTATTGGAAGATATATCATTCAACGCTTCCGAAATCAAAGAAAGCAGCACTGAATTTGTCATCGACAAAAATTACGTCGATGAAAAACTAAAAGATATAGTCAAAGATAAGGATTTAAGCATGTATATTTTGTGATACAATTAATTTTAAAAAAATCGGAAAAGGAGGAAATATAAAATGAGCAGCGATTTGCTAGAAAAAACGAGGAGAATCAACAAATTACTGCAAAGATCTGCGGGTTATCCTGTAGATTTCAGCGAAGTATGCAAAATATTGAGCGAAGTTTTAAATGCCAATGCGTATGTGGCTAGCCGAAAAGGAAAGGTTTTGGGATATGCGCTCCTTAACGAATACGACTGTGACGTCATACAAAACAAAGTCCTGGAAGAGAAGATGTTCCCAAAAGAGTACAATGACAAGTTGCTGGAAATTCATGAGACGATGCCGAATATACCTCAGGAGGAACTCGAGTGCGTGTTTGACAGCACCCAGAGATGTCCGCACCCTGGGAAATTGGTGACTATTGTGCCTATAAACGGAGGAGGGGAAAGGTTAGGCACTCTAGTCCTTGCTAGGTTCGGTGACAAATTTACCGATGATGACCTGGTTCTTGCGGAGTACAGCGCAACGGTTGTAGGAATGGAGATATTAAGGTCGAAGACTGAAGAGATAGAGGAGGAAGCACGGAAGAAAGCGGTGGTGCAGCTTGCCATAGGTACCCTGTCGTTCTCAGAACTAGAAGCAGTGCAGCATATTTTTGAAGAGTTGGACGGAAGCGAAGGATTGCTGGTGGCAAGCAAAATCGCCGATAGGGTTGGAATAACTCGCTCTGTAATAGTAAACGCGCTGAGAAAACTAGAGAGCGCAGGAGTTATAGAATCAAGGTCGCTGGGAATGAAAGGAACATATATAAAAGTCTTAAATGATAAACTGCTGGAAGAACTAAAAAAAGTTCGCTCATAAAAATGCGTGAAATTTCATTTCACGCATTTTTTTACTTTTTGGTAGTCCCAAAGTATCATATACAAAAATATCCATGTGTGTTATAATGTGACATAACAAGACAAGTTTTCCCTATTTCGACGATTTATGGCCCTATTAAATATTTTTAAATTTTGAGGTAAAAGCAGGAAAATATAAATTTTTGGCGAAGTTAAGAGATTAAAACGCATATATTGTCGAAAAAAGAAGGTGAAGTGCGTGATGGATATTTTCGAAATGCCAGATCTTTTAAAGAAATATATGGATGTAAAATGGTTAAGGCACGAAGTGCTGGCTAACAACATTGCCAATGTAGATACTCCTAACTTCAAAAGGTCTGACGTGATATTTGAAGATTTGCTGAAAAACTATTTAAAGGAAAACAGTTCCAAGCTTCCCCTTTCCACTACCAACGAGAAGCATATTCAAAATATATGGTCGGTGAGAGATGTAAAGCCGAAGATTATTATCCAAAACGACAGAACCTTGAGAAACGACGGAAATAACGTGGACATAGATAAGGAAATGGTCGACCTTGCGAGGAATGCTTTATCTTACAATATATTAGCCGAGCAGGTTCAAAGGGAGTTTTCTTTATTGAGGTCGGCAATTACCGAGGGAAGGAGATAAAAAGTTATGAGTATGTTTAGAGCGATGGAGATTAGCGCATCAGGCCTAACAGCACAAAGGCTCAGGATGGATGTGATTTCGAGCAACATAGCTAATGTGAATACCACACGTACCGAACAGGGAGGCCCTTACAGGAGAAAAAGGGTTATTTTTCAGGAAAAAAGGTTCGAGCCTTATTTTAGAGAACTCTTCCAAAACAAGCTGTTAAATGCTGCTGGGGAAGGAGTTCGGGTAGTGGCTATAGAGGAAGATTATGCACCTTTCAGGCTGATATACGACCCGTCGCATCCCGATGCCGATGTCAACGGATACGTGAGGATGCCTAATGTAAATATCGTAACGGAAATGGTCGATATGCTATCGGCGACAAGAAGTTATGAAGCTAATGTGACGGCTATAAATTCGGTAAAAAGCATGATTAGTAAAGCGTTAGAGATAGGAAAAGCGTAATGAATATTGACGAGGGAAAAGGGAGGTAAACGCAGTGCAAGTGGGGAGGGTCGGAGAGTCAATCGGCAATTTATATGCCCAGCCTGCGGACGACAAAAACAACAATTCCTTCAGTGAATTATTGAAAAAGGCTTTTGAGACGATCAACGGTTATCAAAAAAATTACGATGATATATTAAAGAAAATGCTTGCCGGAGAAGATATAGGCGTCCATGAAGTGATGATCGCTGCAGAAAAGGCTAAACTTTCTCTAGATCTGGCAATACAAGTGAGAAATAAAGCTATAGAAGCCTACCAGGAGATTATGAGGATGCAGATATAACAGGCGAAGGTGGAATTTAATGGAATTTATTAATAATATAAGGCAAAAGTTGAAGGAGTTTTGGGAATCAAAGAGCAAGGCTCAGAAAATAAGGCTTGGGTTGAGCGCGGTCCTTGTTGTTTTGGTGGTGACTATTTTGGGTTATTTCATGACAAGGCCGAATTACGTTGTACTTTATTCAAACTTAGACGAAAAAGATGCCGGAGAAGTTGTAAAAAAGCTGGATGATATGAAAATTCCTTACCGGCTTACTGATGGAGGGAGAACAATTCTCACCAATGCTAAAGATGTCTATAAAGTAAGGCTGGAACTTGCAAGAGAAGGTCTGCCAAAGGATGGACAGATAGGTTTCAGCGACATCTTTGGCAAAACCAGGCTAGGGACTACAGAATGGGAAAAACAGATTCAATATACCCAGGCTCTGCAGGGTGAGCTGGCAAGGACAATAGAGGAAATGGAGCAGGTAGAGACAGCTCGCGTACATATCGTTCAACCGCAGAAGAGCCTTTTCGTAGAACCAAATGCCCAGCGAGAACCGTCGGCAGCGGTTTTTCTGAAAATTAAACCAGGGAGAGAACTCACTGGAGAGGAAACAAGGGGTATCATAAATCTAATTGCCCACTCTGTTGAAGGACTTAAGCCGGAAAACATTACGATTGTAGATGAACACGGGAGGATATTATCAAATATACCTCTTTCAGAAGAGGAGAATGCGAAGGAATTAGTTAACGCTCAGCTTGCCATTCAGGAAAATTTTCAGAAACGGCTGCAATCCAGTGTGCAGTCGCTTCTTGAGCAGATATTCGGTCCGGGTAATGTGGCTGTACGGGTAAACGCCCAGCTTAACTTTGATAAAAAAACGGTCGAAAACCGGATGTTTTCCCCACCGAATCCGGAAATTAACGAAGGATTGCTCAGAAGTGTCCAGGAATTGAGGGAATATTTTTCAGGGCAAGGTAACGTTCCGCAGGGAGAACCAGGAGCGGGAAGTAACATAGGGACATATCAGCAGCAAAACCAAGGAGGAACTTCTGATTATCAAAAGAGCGAAATAATCCGCAACTATGAATTAAACGAATCGAAGGAAAATATTGCGGTTGCACCTGGAGCCGTTAGAAAGCTTACTGTTTCGGTTGTCATAAACAGGGAACTGACTGATGATGAAAAAGAAAAAATAGTTGCTCTAGTCGGAAACGCAGTTGGTTATGATATACAGCGGGACCAGATAACGGTAGAAGGGATGGCTTTTGACACGCAGCTTGCTGACATGCTTTCGAGGCAGTTGAGTGAGGAAGCCCGAAGCAGGCAAAGACAGATGGTAATAATTATCGTAACAGTTCTAGCTTTTGTCGCAATACTTGTTGTTTTGTACCGGAATTTGATGCGACGGAAGCTCCAAATGGAAGAGGAAAAACTTGCACAAAAACTCACGGAAGCCCAACAGGCTGCATCGGTAGAAATCGATGAAAAAGAAGAGTTATTTAAAAACATTGAACGGCTTGCTAGGCAGCGACCCGAAGAAGTTGCAAAAATCATTAGAACTTGGTTAAACGAAGAATAAGAGGTGTTAGTAATGCCCTTGTCTAAAATTAGCGGAAGACAAAAAGCGGCTGTACTCATGGTTGCTCTGGGGCCTGAAGTGGCTTCGAAAATATATCGCTATTTGAAGGAAGAAGAGATAGAGCAGTTGACGATAGACATTGCAAGTTTGAGAAAAGTGAGAGATGAGGAACGGAGAGCCGTATTCGAAGAATTTTACCAAATGATGGTGGCAAACGATTACATAGCTCAGGGTGGGATAGAATACGCAAAAGAAATATTAGAAAAGGCGTTGGGCACCCAGAAGGCTTTTGAAATCATCAACAAGTTAACTTCGACATTGCAGGTCAGGCCCTTCGATTTTGTTCGAAAGGCCGACCCCTCCCAGCTTTTGAATTTTATACAAAACGAAAATTCGCAGACCATAGCCCTGATAATGGCGTACCTTCAACCAGAAAAGGCCGCAATGCTTCTTTCGTCGCTGCCGCCGGAAAAACAGGTAGATATAGCAAAACGAATTGCTACAATGGAAAGGGTTTCGCCCGAAGTCATCATGGAAGTGGAGAAGGTCTTGGAAAGGCAACTTTCTTCGATAGTAGTTGAGGATTATACCAATGTTGGCGGAATACAGGCTATAGTAAACATTTTAAACGGGGTAGACCGCAGCACAGAAAAGAACATAATAGAAGCCCTTGAGATGGAAAATCCGGAATTGGCAGAAGAGATAAGGAAGAGGATGTTTGTATTTGAAGACATATTGACACTTGACAACAGGTCGGTCCAAAGGATATTGCGGGAAGTAGATAACCAAGACCTGGTGCTGGCGCTCAAAGGAGCGAGTGAAGAGGTGAAAAATAAGATATTCAGCAATATGTCAAAACGCCAGGCCGAAATGATAAAGGAGGACATGGAATACTTAGGTCCCGTAAGGCTCAGAGATGTAGAAGAAGCCCAGCAAAAGATTGTGAATGTCATAAGAAAGCTAGAGGATGCAGGTGAGATAATTATTTCCCGCGGAGGAGGCGATGACATAATTGTCTAAAGTTTTGAAAGGTGTCGAGGTTTCAAGGGAAACTCCATATAAAATAAAGGATTTACATTTTCGAACCTTAAAAACCGAGAATACCATAAAGGATAGGGTCTGCTTTTCGCTTGAAGCGTTTTACAAGAGTAAGGCTAGCAAACTTATTGACGATGCTGCTCAGAAAGCATCAGAAATAATCGAAAAAGCAAAGGAAGAAAGTAAAGCAATTATAAAAGAGGCTATGGAAAAACAAGAAAAGATAGAAAAAGAAGCTTTCGAAAAAGGTTATGAAGATGGCTTTAGGAAAGGGAAGGAAGATGCTGAAAGAAAAGTGCGGACCCTCTTTGAAAAATATTTGGAGCAGTTCAATGGATTGAGGGAGAACCTTTTAAATCAAAACAAAGAGTATTTGAATGTTATGGAAAAGGAATGCTTAAAACTAGCCTTTTACATTGCCGAAAAAATATTAATGGAGCATGCCAAGGTAGATAGCAGATATATACTTGGAATAGTTAAGTCTGCCTTTGAGAAAATAGGGCAGGAAAAAGACGTGTTGGTTAGGATAAGCGAAAAGGATTTTCAAAGACTTGAAGGAGAAATAAAAGAAATCAGCCAAATGGCGAGGCAAAGAAAAGTCAATTTTGTTATGGACCCGACGCTTTCTGATGGTGAGTGCATAATACTAGGAAACTGTTTTGAAATAGATGCTGGTTTACGCACCCAGCTTGAAAACCTAAGGGCAGAATTGGTTGAAATGGAAGTTCTATATGAATAAAAGTTTTTTCGAAAACTACAAGACAATTATAGATGAGGCAGATACTTTGAAAATAAAAGGGAAAATATCTAAAATTGTAGGCCTCACAATAGAGTCCCAGGGCCCTCCTGCAGAAATTGGAGAGATTTGCAAGATAAGACTTTCCCGCAGGCCCGGGAAAAAGATTTTAGCTGAAGTGGTAGGTTTTCATGACGAAAAGATAATATTGATGCCACTTGGAGATATGGATGGCATTGCGCCAGGTGAAGAAGTGGAGGCAACAGGTAAAAAATTAATGGTTCCGGTTGGAGACGAGCTGCTGGGCAGAATCTTGGATGGATTGGGCAATCCGATTGACGGAAGAGGGCCTATAAAAAGCCGTGATTATTATCCGCTGTATAACTCTCCTCCAAATCCGGTAGACCGAGCTCCGATAGACACCCCTTTACCGCTGGGGATAAAGGCCATAGACGCTCTAATAACTTGTGGACGGGGCCAAAGGATAGGTATCTTTGCAGGAAGTGGGGTTGGGAAAAGCACCCTATTGGGCATGATTGCAAGAAACACAAAGGCAGATGTAAATGTCATAGCCCTCGTAGGCGAGAGGGGAAGGGAACTAAACAATTTTATAAAAAAGGATTTGAAAGAAGACGGATTGAAAAAGTCCGTTGTGGTCGTTGCCACATCGGATAAACCTCCGCTTGTAAGGACTAAGGCAGCTTTTACGGCTACGGCTATTGCTGAGTATTTTCGGGACAAGGGGCTCGATGTACTTTTGATGATGGATTCTGTTACGAGGTTTGCCATGGCGCAGCGGGAAGTGGGTCTAGCATCAGGTGAACCGCCCGTGACAAGAGGTTATACTCCTTCGGTTTTTGCCGTTTTACCTAAGTTGCTGGAAAGAGCAGGTACATCGAGCAAAGGCTCTATTACGGGAATTTACACGGTCTTGGTAGATGGCGATGACTTAAACGAACCGATATCAGATAGTGTCCGGGGTATTCTAGACGGACATATCGTGCTTTCAAGGGCTCTTGCAAATAAAAACCACTATCCTGCTATTGACGTTTTATCAAGTATAAGCAGGCTTATGAATGACGTTATTTCCGAAAGTCATAAGGAACTTGCTGCTAAACTAAAGAGCCTGCTTTCCATATACAACGAATCAGAAGACCTTATTAACCTTGGTGCTTATATTAAGGGGAGCAATCCTAAAATCGATGAAGCTTTGAGATATATCGATGAAATAAGAAAGTTTCTAATCCAGGATGTGGACGAAAAAGTAGATTTTGAAGAGACTCTGCGGCAATTAAAGAGGATTTTTGAAGGAGAGTAGAAAATCAAAATGAAGCGTTTTAAATTTAATTTGAATACTGCATTGAGAATAAAGCAAAAAATTGAACAAATTAGGGAGCATCAGCTAATAGAGGCTCACAAGGTTCTTGAAAGAGAAAAGCAGGAGCTTTTAGCTTTAAAAGAGAAAAAGAACGATATAAAGCAGGTGATGGAAAAAAAATTGCAGCGATCGCTGAAAGCATCTGAATTAATACTTTACGAGTCGAGTATTAATGCCTTAAATGAGAGGGTGAAAAATCAAGAATCAAAGGTTAATGCGGCTATTATGAAATCGAAAGAAATATCGAGGTTGTATTTGGCAGCAAGACGAGAAAGACAGGTAATAGAAAAATTAAAAGAGAAAAAGTACGCTAATTATCTTATAGAGCTGAATCGGGAGGAACAAAAAATTTTGGACGATATTGCCTCACTCGCTTACATCAGGCGAGGAGGGGAGGAGTAGTAATAGTGGGTGTTGAAAATAAAAGTTCTCAGTTCAAAATAGCAATATTTGGTTTAATCGTGTTGCTAATTTTGGCGATAATTTTTGCCGGGTGGTTTTTAATATCCAGGTCGAAAAGTCTTCCTTTAAGCAGTATGATGACAAGGATTCCTTTTGTAGGTGCTCGTTTAGTTAAAAGTTCGTCAAACGAACAGAGTCTTGTGGAGCAATTAGAAAAAGAAAAAAGCTTACTCGATGCCGAATGGCAAAAATTAAACAGGCAGGCTAGCGAGATAAATAAAAAGCAAAAGGAGTTGGAAAAAAAGGAATGGGAACTTAATGAAAGAGAGGCAAAGCTAAATCAAGAAAAAGCGAGAGTTGAACAAACGTTGGATGACATTAAAAATATTGCCCAGTACTATGAGTTAATGGCCCCCAATAAGGCTGCAACTATCATGGAAACATTGGAAGATGAAGTGGTGATAAGGATTTTCAAGAATATGAAAAAAGAAGCTGTAGCTGAAATTTTAGCAAATATGGACCCAAAAAAAGCGGCTGCATTGACCAAAAAACTCTCGGGTGAACAGTAATTTTAGAATTTAAAAACTGTAGAAAGGGGGTGAAAAAAGGTGACAGGCCAGATAGTTACTGCTATTAGCGCTCCGGTAATTGAGAATAAATTTTATACTCCTTCACAATTACAGAAAGCAAAAATTGCCTATATGGAATATTATTCAAATTTTGACCAACTGCTTGAACTTCTCCTGGAAGAGGCCAAAAATGTTGAAGGTTCGGGGAAGGATGATGAGTCGCCTGATAATTTTGTCCTACTAATGCAGTTATTAAACTTATTGCCCTGCGGTGAGAAACTAAATGCAATCAAGTTAGAGTTGGGCGAACCGGACACCATTAATAACGAAGCAGCAGAATTTAAAATTGCGGAAATAATCGGCGATAAAGCAAGAGAAGTTAATATGTTGTTAGATTCCGAAAAAAGGTCTTTTCCCTCACCGATAGAAGTTCCAAAAGATAACACAGCGAATGCATATAAAGGAAAAAACGAGGTAATAATTGTAAATACAAAATCTACTTTAATGAATAATTCGACATCTTATGAAAACACAAGGGTATCAAATGCGATGAAAGACAGGGCAGTAAAACAAAAAGAGGTGCCAAAAGAGATCAAACTTATGAATGAAAAAAAAGGGGAAATATTAGATTTTGAGAAAGTAGTAATGGAAAAAGATGGACAAAGAGTATCACGAGGAGTACCAAAAGTGCCTGAGATTAACGTAGAAACTTTTGAAATCATTTTACAAATCCCTTCGGCAGAAAAAACAAATACAATTAATGTCGTTTTCGAAAAAAATGAAAAGTTAATCCCAGATAACTACAAAGAAAAAATCCTGTTTATAAAAGATGCGATATTCGATGAACTAGTTGAGAAAGTTCAAGTCGCCGTGAAAGAGGGATCGATGAAAGAAATAAAAATAAAGATAAAGCCGGAATATCTGGGTGAAATGATGGTGAGAATCGCACAGGATAAGGGTGAAGTAAAGGCAGAATTTTTCGTTAAAAATGCGATAATGAAAGAACTCCTGCAGTCGAGCATTCAAGAAATAAAAGGTCAAATGGCAAAACAGGGTTATGAGTTAAGCGATATAAAAATTTACGATTTTCCTATGCAATTTGATATGCGGCAACAAGGCGAAAAATACGAAAATGATCGGTATAATAACAGCCATTACCGTAAGGTCCTTAAAACTAGTGAAGGAGTAAGAGGGATGATAGAAAAACCCATTGGAGAAGTAACTCAAGATAAAGCTCTTTACGGGATTTCGGATGGTTTTAGTATAATAAATTACATAGTGTGAAAGGGGGCGAGGCCTTGAATATTATTGAAAGCGGCAGGATTTTAGGAATAATGGGAAATAGCGGCGATTACACGACGAAGAAATCAGCCCTTTCTAAGGATGACTTCTTAAAGCTGTTGATAACCGAATTGAAGTTTCAAAATCCCCTTGAACCTCTAGAAAGTAAAGAATATATAGCCCAACTTGCTACTTTTTCGACATTAGAACAGCTTCAGAACCTTAACAAGCAGATTTCCATAGTTTCTGCCATAAGCCTTATTGGGAAAAATGTGAAAGCCGTCGATGAAAATGGCTTTGCGGCTGGAGTAGTAAAAGGAATTTCATTTGGGCAGGCAGAGTTAAAACTTATCGTCGGCGATGAAGAACGACTGGTTTCGGTAGGAGATGTGTTTGAGGTAAGCTAAAGTTGGCTACATTAGGTGGTGGTGAAAATGAACGAGTATATGAAATTGTCCTTAAATTTGCCGATAAATAAAATAGAACCGGCAGGGCAAGGAAAGCCCAGGCAGGAAGTAGGGAAAACGACCGGAGATTTTCAAAAAATCCTGGAAGAAAAGCTGGGCAGGGAGCTTAAAGTTTCTAAACACGCCATGCTTAGGATGACGTCCCGGAATATAAATCTGACGTCTGAGCAGTTGGAAAAGCTAAACGCAGCGGTAGAAAAAGCAGAGAAAAAAGGGGTAAGGGAATCGCTAATCCTGATAAACGATATAGCTTTCGTTGTCAGTATCAAAAACAGGACTATCATAACGGCGGTGGATGGACCTAACTTAAAGGAGAATTTATTTACAAATATTGACGGTGCCGTGATAATGTGAGCCGGACCTTTTAAGGGGGCTCGGGACTCCCGAACGACCGAGGGAGTAAAGGCGCTGATGATAAGTCTAGGAGGAGGAATAAACCATGATGCGCTCGATGTTCTCGGCCGTGACAGGCCTGAGAAATCACCAGACAATGATGGATGTTATCGGAAATAACATAGCCAATGTAAATACCGTGGGCTTTAAAAAGAGCCGCGTTACTTTTCAAGATGCCTTATACCAAACGATAAAAGGAGCGTCGTCTGCCCAGGGAAATAGGGGTGGGACCAACCCCATGCAGGTGGGGCTTGGGATGACGGTAGCATCCATAGATACGCTCCACACACCTTCAAGCCTCGAGGCCACGGGGAACATGACGGATCTTGCCATTGAAGGAGACGGATTTTTTATCCTTTCAGATGGCCTGAACTATTACTATACAAGGGCAGGAAATTTCGGTTTTGATGAAGAGGGTAACTTCGTAAATACCTCTAACGGCCTAAAAGTGATGGGATGGCAGGGCACATCCGAAAAGACCCCGCAGAATATAACATCCATAAGGATACAAAAAGGAATGATGATGCCTGCTAAGGCTACAGGTGAAGTGAGATTTGCGAAAAATTTAAATGATGCAGACAGCATGGGTGCCCAGTACAATATCCCGTTTAGGGTATACGATTCAAAAGGTAATGCCCACAATCTTATTATTACTTTTACTAAAGCGGATTTAAACAGGTGGGATTATGTAATAAATTATGATTCATCGGATACGACAGTATCTAACATAACCAATAATCAAGGAAGCCTAGTGTTCGATCAAGTCGGTAGCCTTGATACCGATCAAAGTACAATAAATCAAGTAGAACTTGCGATTAATGGTGCCGAGCCAATCTCTCTTTCACTGGATTTTTCTGCGGTGACACAGTATGCGAAAGAAACAACTGTGGATCTTTCCTATCAAGATGGCTATGCCGCGGGAACGCTGCTCGGAATTTCGGTGGATTCTAAAGGTATAATAACAGGGGTTTTTGACAATGGGCAGAACATGGAACTTGCTCAGGTGGTTTTAGCGGTTTTTGATAACCCGGCGGGGCTTATAAAGGCAGGAGGCAATGCCTACATGGCTTCCAACAATTCGGGGGAAGTCCAGATTGGAATGGCAGGAACCGGAGGGCGTGGCACGATTAGTCCCGGTTCCCTCGAGATGTCCAATGTGGACCTGGCTGAAGAATTTACCCGCATGATAGTCACTCAAAGGGGTTTTCAGGCCAATTCTAGGATAATTTCTGCATCGGATGAAATGCTGCAGGAGCTTGTGAACATAAAAAGGTAATCTCCAAATTTATAATTAGGCCCGGGGTAAATCCCGGGCCCAGATAAAGCTTTTTGAAAAGAGGTGAAGCCTTGCTTGATAGAACTTACAAGGCTCAACGGAAAAAAATTCTTCCTTAATGTCGACTTAATAGAAATAATAGAGCCGACACCAGATACAGTGATAAAACTTACAAATGAAAAGACTTATATAGTAAAAGAATCACCTCTCGAAGTTGTGGAAAAAATTGTAGCATACAAAAGAAGGATTGTAAGGGGATGTGAAGTTAATGGATAGGGCAACGTTGATAGGCATTGTAGGAGGACTCGGGCTTTTCTTATGGGCTATTTACATGGGTGGAGACCTTAAAGCTTTCATAAATGTTCCTTCTTTGATGATAGTTCTTGGAGGAGTTATTGCTTCAACTTTGATTAATTTTCCCTTTTCGAAGTTTATCGGAGTTTTGAAGATATTGAAAAATGTTTTTATTGAAAAGAGTCTGAGTGCTGAAGAAATAATAAAGACCGTTGTGAGACTCGCTGACATAGCGAGGAGAGAAGGCCTTTTGGCACTAGAAGAAACTGCAGAACAATTGGAAGACGATTTCATGAAGCGTGGGGTTATGCTGGTTGTAGACGGCACGGATCCGGATCTTGTCAAAAACATATTGGAGACAGAACTTGCTTTTCTCGAAGAGAGGCACAAAGAAGGGCAGAGCATTTTCGAAACGATGGGCTCGCTCGCGCCATCTTATGGGTTGTTGGGCACCATAATCGGTCTTATTCAAATGCTCAGCAAGTTAAACGACCCGAGTTCGGTAGGGCCGGGGATGGCGGTTGCGCTTATTACAACATTTTACGGTGCTTTCCTTGCGTATTTTATTTTTAACCCAATCGCTGGGAAACTAAAAGTCAGGAGCCGACAGGAAATACTCTTAAAGGAAATAATGATAGAAGGAATCCTTTCGATACAGGCTGGTGAAAATCCGCGAATAATAGAGGAAAAACTGAAGGCGTTCCTGTCGCCACAGCTTAGAAAGTCCTTTAAGGAAAAGGATAAAGAGGGCGCGGAAAGCGGTGAGAGTCTTGCCTGGCGCTAAAAGAAGAAGATCCGAAGATGTACCGCCGCCTGGTGCTCCCCAATGGATGACTACATACGGCGACCTTATTACGCAGATATTGATATTCTTTGTACTGCTGTTTGCGCTTTCTAATGTGGATGCAAAAAAATTCGACCTAGCCATAACATCAGTGCAAGGTTCACTTGGCATATTGGAAAGTGGAAAATCGCTCATTAGGGGAGAGTTTGTGGAAGAGGGCATTGCCGGTGAAAATTTATTTACTGGGGAGCAGCAGGAAAGAGAACTGAGGAAATTGGGTGATCAAATATTAGAAATTATTGAAGCTAGTGGTTATAAGGGGGTAACGGTTAGTATTGATGAAAGAGGACTTGCAGTGAGGTTCATGGAGGGGGCTCTTTTTGATTCGGGGAAGGCAGATTTGAAAAGTGAAGCTATACGTTTATTGGACAAAATAGCGCCTGTGTTAAAGCAGAGCCAGCGCCCCATAAGGGTAGAAGGCCATACTGATAATGTACCGATACATACTAAAGAGTTCCCTTCAAACTGGGAACTTTCTACGGCAAGAGCGGTCAACGTTTTGAGGTATCTTGTAGAAAAGCACGAAATTCCTCCTCAGATAATTTCAGCCGCGGGCTACGGAGAATACCATCCTATTGTGCCTAACGATACAGCTCAAAATCGTTCTAGAAATAGAAGGGTTGAAATAATTATACTGAGTTCTTCATCAATAGCACAGGAACCTAAGTGAATGGAGGTTAATACATGGCCAATAAATTGCGCTCGACATTAAAACTCTTGGTAGTTGTAATTTTGGTATTATTAATAAGTACCACTGTTACTTACGTTATTGCCAAAAAGATATTGGCAGATAATTCTAAAAAAGCTCTGGAAAATCAATTCATCACCTATTCATTGGGAGATTACCTTACAAATTTAGCGGATAGAGGTTATGTGAAGGTTTCGATTGTATGCCTTATTGACGGCAAAGAAGCTGAAAAGGAACTGAAAAAAAAAGAATTTCAGATAAAGGATAGGATCTATAGCGTTCTTCGTTCTAAGACATACGACTCCTTAAAAGATTCAAAAGGGATGGAAGCATTGAAAAAAGAAATAAAAGATACGGTAAACAAATTGATTGAAAACGGGAAAATACAAGAGGTGTATTTTACGAATATTATAGTAAACTGAAATAGTAAACTGATGAGGGGGTCAAAAGCTTGGCCGAAATACTTTCGCAAAGCGAGATAGACGCTCTTATTAACGCGCTGACAGCAGGAGAAATAAAGGCAGAAGAAATAAAAAAAGAGGCTTATGAAAAGAGAATAAAAGTTTACGATTTTAGGAAGCCGAACAAGTTCTCTAAAGAACAGCTCAGTACTATGCACCTTATCCATGAAAACTTTGCACGGCAACTTATAACCTACTTTTCGGCACAGCTTAGGGCTCTTGTCCAAGTGAACGCATCTAGTGTAGACCAAATGCCATATTCGGAATTTATATCCTCAATTCCAAATCCTTCGATTATCGGAATACTTGATTTTAAACCGTTGAGAGGTGCTATAATACTGACAATAGACACATATTTAGCTTTTTCAATTGTGGAGAGGCTGCTCGGAGGAAGTGGTGAATATAGGGACAGACCCAGAGAGCCGACCGAGATAGAGGCAAACATCCTGCAGAAGCTATATTCGAAACTTGCAAAACTCATAAAAGAAGCTTGGCAAGATATACAAGAGCTTGACCCCTCCTTTGATAAACTTGAGACTAATCCTCAGTTCATTCAGTTGGTTTCTCCGAATGAAGCGGTTGCTCTCATTACTATTAGCGTAAAGGTTGGAGAGACTGAAGGGATGATAAATATATGCCTACCATATATAGTTATAGAACCCGTTTTACCTAAGTTGTCAGCAAAGGTATGGCTTTCCACCAGCAAAAGGGATAGCGGTGTAAGTTTTACAAAGACAATTGCTGAGAAGTTAGAAAAAGTCAGTGCGGAAATAAGGGCTGAAATCGGAAGAACTAAGATTTCGGTTAGAGATTTTCTAAACCTAGATGTGGGGGATGTTATACAATTGGATAAGCGTGCAAACGGTGAAATTGATATTTTCGTGCATGGGGTTCTCAAGTATAAAGGAATAATGGGCAAACGAAACGGACGTCTTGCACTTAGGGTTACAAAAGTTGCGAGCGAAAGGGATGAAGCAAATGATGGATGAAAACCGAATTTTATCCCAAGAGGAAATAAATGAACTCCTGGCCAAAACGCTTTCAAAAAAAAGCGAGGAAGAGGTCCTTACTCAGGAGGAAAAAGATGCTCTAGGAGAAATAGGGAATATATCTATAGGTACATCTGCTACTACGCTTTTTACGTTATTGAGGAACAAGGTCATAATCACGACTCCAAATGTGACTGTTACTACTATCGAAGAATTGCAAGAGAAATTTACGATTCCCTTTATAGCCGTAATAGTTGATTATACGGAAGGTATTGAAGGGAGCACAATTCTTATCATAAAGGAAGAAGATGCTAAAGTTATTGCTGATTTAATGATGGGAGGAGATGGTACTAACACTGATATAGAATTGGATGATTTAAGACTCAGCGCTGTGGGCGAAGCAATGAATCAGATGATGGGTTCTTCTGCGACGTCATTATCTACACTGTTAAAAAGGAACATTAACATTTCACCTCCGAAGCTCCAGCGAATCAGCTTTGCTGATGACTCCCTTGCAAATTATTTTAAAAAAGAAGAGAAAATAGTGAAGGTTTCGTTTCAGATGGAGGTGGGAGAATTAATAAAAAGCCAAATAATGCTTTTAATGTCGGTTCCGTTTGCAAAGAAAATGGTAAAGGAATTATACGAAGTATCATCCGGAAGTCCTGCGAGTAATACGGAAAATATTGAAAGGCAAGAAATAAATAACTCTGAAGAAAATAAAGAAGAGCAAAAACAATTATCTGAGGAGAAAAGAGAAAAGGGGAAAATTGAGGTTAAGCCTATAGAACTTGAGGACCTCGACGATAAGACAACTGCGAGCAGGAAATCCTCCATAGACCTCATCATGGATGTTCCGCTTGAAATTTCGGTGGAACTGGGAAGAGCTGTCAAGAAGATAAAAGAGATTCTTGAAATAGGTCCAGGCTCCATTATAGAACTAGAGAAGATGGCGGGAGAGCCGGTAGATATACTGGTAAACGGCAAACGCATAGCGAAAGGAGAGGTCGTGGTTGTTGACGAAAATTTTGGAGTGAGAATTACAGAAATCATAAATTCCAATGAAAAAATTGATTATTTACAGTAAAAGATTAAGGAGGAATCAAAATGGCGGGAATTTTGATCGTAGATGATGCAGCATTCATGAGGATGATGATAAAAGATATTCTCACCAAAAATGGATTTGAAGTGGTAGGGGAGGCTGAAAATGGTGCTGTTGCTGTGGAAAAGTATAAGGCGCTTAAGCCTGGTCTTGTAGTTATGGATATAACTATGCCGGAAATGGATGGAATTGAGGCGGTAAGGAGAATAAAAGCTATCGACCCGGATGCAAGGATAATCATGTGTTCGGCTATGGGTCAACAGGCAATGGTCATTGATGCTATACAGGCTGGAGCGAGGGATTTCATAGTAAAACCCTTTCAGCCTGATAGAGTGGTAGAAGCTGTAAAAAAAGCACTTTCGTGAAGAAGGTAAAGATCTCTATGAAGCCAAAAATTTTCTATTGGATCTTCATCATTTTAATTGTTCTTTATTCCATGATTGACAGTTCAACTACGATTGCCGATGAAACCAATAAAGAATCGCCAGTTGATGTGAAAAATCTTAAAAGTTACAATTTCGAAGAGCCTGTTACGGGTAAGCAGACAGGCTTAATTCAAAAAGGAATTTTCGGCTTTGCTATCTATATAGGCTCCCTAGTTCTGGTATGTTCGCTTGCGATATTGGCTTTGCGATGGATGGCGAAGTATGCTAAACCTTCTAATTGGAAGAGCAAGTATATGGAAGTCTTAGATGCGTTATATCTTGATTCAAAAAACCGCTTATTGATAATTAAATCTCCGGCAGGTGTGAAAGTCCTTGGTATATCGGATAAAGGAATAAACATAATAGGAGAGCTTGATAAAAAAACAGCCGAATTGATAGAGGAAGCTGAAAAATCGGGCATCCAAAGCAAAACTTTTGGTATGCAGCTTGAATATTTCCTCAAGAAATTTAAAAGTCTTTCTGCGGCTAAAGACGGTGATGATAAATCATGAATGATATAAAAAAAATTAGAAGTTTTTGGAGCCTAGCTATATTGTTGACAATTATGTTTTCAAATCCCGTAAAAGCATATGCTGCTCCTGAAGCGCCATTGCCATTTTTTGATTTCATTCGGACAACCAATACACCGGGGGAAGTGTCACTGACTCTGCAAATAATTGCGGCTCTTACCGTGCTCTCCCTCGCTCCCTCCATCCTATTAATGATGACTTCATTCATCAGGATTATAATAGTTCTCTCTTTTGTGCGAAACAGCTTAGGTCTCCAGCAAGTTCCGCCAAGTCAGGTTCTCATAGGACTTGCGCTTTTTATAACTTATTTTGTAATGGCTCCTGTCTTTTCGGATATAAACAAAAATGCTTTTCAGCCTTATCTGAGAGAAGAAATAAGTTTTCAGGAGGCTTTCGAGAGAGCGCAAAAACCTTTGAGGGATTTTATGCTTAAGCAGACCAGGGAAAAAGATTTAGCGCTTTTTTTGCACTACGCTAAGATGCAAGAGCAGGTAAAGACTTTGGATGATGTCCCAACTTATGTTTTGATTCCTGCTTTTATTATCAGCGAATTGAAAACTGCATTTCAGATGGGTTTCATGATTTTCATCCCTTTTCTAGTGATAGATATGGTTGTGGCAAGTACACTCATGTCGATGGGCATGTTGATGTTGCCTCCTGTAATGATTTCACTTCCGTTTAAAATTTTGCTTTTTGTGATGGTGGATGGCTGGAATCTCGTAATAGGCTCGCTTTTATCGAGTTTCAATTGAGGTGAGAATTAGCAATGACGCAGGAAACGGTGATTTACCTAGCGAGAGAAGCTTTGAGCGTATTGCTACTGGTATCAGCGCCTATTTTAGGTGTCGGGATGGCGGTAGGGCTTTTGATTAGTATTTTTCAGGCAACCACGCAAATACAGGAACAGTCACTTACCTTCATACCTAAGATATTGGCAATTATTGCAGCTCTTCTCTTATGTGGTCCTTGGATGCTCGGTATAATCGTGAATTTTACTGAAACATTAATTCGAGATATTCCTCACTTCATCTATTAAATCGGCGGGAGAAAAATGGAAGAACAAATAACAATTTTTTTGATGGTTCTCACAAGAATTTTTGGATTTTTTGCCGTAGCACCTTTTTTCGGCCGGCGCGAATTTCCGTTTCAGGCTCGGGCGGGATTGGCAGCTCTTGTAACTTCAATAATCTATCCTATTGTAAGCAAAAATGTAATTCAAGGTTCTGTTTGGGAAACAGTGGCTCTTTTTGTAAAGGAAGCTGCTGTGGGCTTTTTGATGGGATTCATAGTATTTATAATGTTTTCTGCGGTGTATATTTTGGGTGAAATTGTTGATTTCGAAATGGGATTTGGCATAGTCAGCGTTTTAGACCCGCAAATTAATACTCAAGTTCCGATTCTGGGAAATTTCTTTTACATACTTACTATTCTTATATTTCTTAGCATCAACGGTCATCATGTGTTGTTGGGCATGCTGATTAGAAGTTTTGAAGTTCTGCCTCTCGGGGCATCGGGTTTAACTAAGAATCTACTTTACATTATTTTAGAAAGCTTTTATGGTATGTTTGAAGCAGGGGTAAAAATGAGCCTTCCTCTTATTTTCTCCACATTTCTTGCGGATTTTGCTTTGGGCATAATGGCAAGGACTGTGCCTCATATGAACGTGTTCATAGTAGGACTTCCGTTTAAAATTGTAATCGGGATTTTATTCCTAATAATAATTCTTCCCACATTATTAACGTCGTTGGAAATCTTATTCACCGACAGTTACGAAATATTGAAGTTAATAATTCAAGGAATGGCGAAAAAGCCATGAATCTGCAACTTTTTGCTCAGGAAAAGACAGAAAGGGCAACTCCCCGGAAAAGGCAAAAAGCCAGGGAGCGGGGGCAGGTTTTTTCGAGTCGGGAACTCAGTTCAGCCTTAGGGCTGTTAATAGGGCTGGTCTTAATTAGAATTTGCGGCAGCTTCCTTCTCGAAAATATAGCTTCCTATTTGGAAGATGTTATTGGACAAAATTTTTTGAAGAAGGACTTTTCCTTTGATGCCCTTTATGATGTATTATATTCCTCAACGGTTCTTCTTATCAAAACAATCCTTCCGATAGGCATGGGTATGGTTTTGACGGGCATTGTAACCAATTTGGCTCAAGTTGGTTTTGTATTTAGCTTGGAGCCGCTATCTCCGAAAATCGAAAGAATAAACCCTGTAGAAGGCTTTAAAAGGATATTTTCCCAAAAAGGCCTTGTTGAATTTGCAAAGTCGGTAATTAAATTAACCCTTATTATCTATCTTTTCTTTGGCGCCTTTAATGAATTAAAAAATACTGCACCTTTAATTCTGGATATGAGCTTAGGAGAGTCGATAGGTTACTTTTTAAATTTGATTTTTAAAGCTGGACTAAAGACAAGTGCAGCACTTCTTATTCTTTCGGTTTTCGATTATGTTTACCAGTGGTATGAATATGAAAAAAGTCTTATGATGTCAAAAGAAGATATCAAAGAAGAATTTAAGGAGGTAGAAGGTAATCCTCAAATTAAATCAAGAATACGTCAGGCCCAGCGGCAGATTTTACGGCGGAGAATGATGCTGGACGTAAAAAAGGCGGACGTAGTAATAACAAATCCTACCCACATAGCAGTAGCCTTAGGCTACGATGCGACGGTTAACGATGCGCCTGTAGTACTTGCAAAGGGAGCGGGATTAATTGCTGAAAAGATAAAAGAAGTGGCAGAAGAAGAAGCGATTCCGATTGTGGAAAATAAACCTCTTGCTCAAACCTTGTATAAATCGGTAGAAGTGGGAGAAGCAATTCCGGAAGAATTATACAATGCCGTTGCAGAAATACTGGCTTACGTCTACAGTTTGAAAGGAAAGAGGGTGAGCGGTTGAAGTCTTATGATATAGCTGTTGCTATTTTGGCCGTAGTTGTAGTTGTTATGATGGTCATACCACTTCCCTCGAGTTTACTCGATATTTTACTTTCTTTTAACATAACCTTTTCACTCGTAATTCTCTTGGTGGCCATGAATGTTGAAAAGCCCCTCAATTTTTCGACGTTCCCAACGCTATTGCTGATCGCGACGCTTTTCCGGTTAGCCCTTAACGTATCTTCGACCAGGTTGATTCTCTTAAATGGGTATGCAGGGAGGGTCATAGAGTCATTCGGAAATTTTGTAATTAGGGGAAACATCTTGGTAGGTTTTATCATTTTCCTAATAATTGTTGTAATTCAGTTCATAGTGATTACGCGAGGTGCTGAAAGAGTCGCGGAAGTGGCCGCAAGGTTTACACTCGATGCGATGCCCGGAAAGCAGATGAGTATTGATGCTGACCTTAATTCAGGTTTGATAACAGAAATGGAAGCTAGAGAACGAAGAATAAGTATTCAGAAAGAAGCTGATTTTTACGGTGCCATGGACGGTGCCAGCAAGTTTGTCAAAGGTGATGCAATAGCGGGCATCATAATTACCATTATAAACATCATCGGTGGTTTGATAACAGGAATAGTATTCCAGGGGCTCGACGCCGTTACGGCACTGAACCGATATGCCCTCTTGACCGTAGGAGACGGACTAGTCAGTCAAATCCCGGCACTTCTTATATCCACTGCCACCGGCATCGTTGTTACAAAAGCGGCGAGTGAAGGCAATCTGGGTGAAGGACTTGTAAAACAGCTTCTTTACTATCCAAGAGTCCTTTTTATGACTTCAGGTTTGCTCGCTTTTTTTGCCTTAGTGCCAGGGCTTCCTCATCTACCTTTTTTAATTCTGGCGAGCGTAATCGGTTTTATAGGCTTTTCAATGCGAAGAATTTCTGAAAAAGAGAGGATAAAAGAACAGGAAATTAAGCAAGAAAAGGAATTAGAAGAGATGAGGAAACCCGAAAATCTGCTCTCGCTTATGCAGGTTGACCCAATAGAAGTAGAATTTGGCTACAATATAATTCCACTAGCCGATGTAAATCAAGGAGGAGACTTGCTGGATAGGATCATCATGATAAGACGCCAATGCGCGTTAGATCTAGGTATTATAGTACCTATGGTTAGGTTGAGAGACAACATTCAGTTGAAACCCAACGAATATGTTATAAAAATCAAGGGGGTAGAAGCTGCAAGGGGTGAACTTAAGGTTGACCACTACCTGGTAATGAACCCTTCCGGGGGGATTGTAGAGGTTGAAGGCATTGAGACTCGGGAACCAGCTTTTGGTCTACCTGCTAAATGGATCACTCCTGAGAAAAAAGAAAAAGCGCAGATGCTGGGGTACACTGTGGTTGACTCCGCTTCGGTATTGGCAACCCATTTAACTGAGGTGATAAAAGGATATGCTCACGAGTTGATTGGAAGGCAGGACGTTAAAAATATTCTCGATAACTTAAAAGAACAGTACCCCTCCCTTATAGAAGAACTGGTGCCTAAGATTTTGACTTTGGGAGAAATTCAAAAGGTGCTTTCCAATCTGTTGAGGGAAAATATTCCGATAAGAGACATGGTCACGATACTTGAGGCCTTAGGCGACTATTCAAACCTTACGAAAGATACCGAACTTCTGACGGAATATGTAAGACAAAGATTAAAAAGATTGATAACCTCTCGCTTTTTCCCTGACAAAAAAGCCAATGTTATAACTTTAGACAGGGACTTGGAAGAATACATATCGAATTCAATATCACAGACTGAAAACGGAACTTACCTTTCTATCGAACCCGAAGTGGTTCAGAAAATATTAGGTTCTTTGGTTGAAAAAATAAATCAGGCGGCAAGACTAGGGATTCAACCGGTAATTTTGACCAATCCTATTGTAAGAAGGCATTTTAGGAAAATTATTGAAAACAGCTTGCCCAATGTTCCTGTTCTGTCGTACGGGGAAATAGACCCGAATATTGAGATAAGGTCTTTGGGGACGGTGAAGTTATAGATGAGAATAAAGACTTACGTAGCGGACAATATGCAGGAGGCTCTTTATAAGATAAAAAGCGAACTTGGTAAGGATGCAATAATTTTGCAGGCCAGGCAAATTAAAAAAGGTGGTATATTTGGTTTTCTTTCAAGACCGAAGGTAGAGGTTATAGCGGCAAGTGACATTGACCAGGCGCCAAAGCCCCAATTGAAACCTATCAGTTACGAAATACCAGTTCGCGAAAATGGTCGCGAACTGGAGGACATAAAAAACGAGATTAACGAGGTAAAGGATTTGCTTAAAAGCCTGTCTGCAAGGGAGATATACAGGAAATCATTAGGAGATTTACCGCCCCCTTTAGACGAAGTATATAAAGAATTGTCATATGCTGAAATAGAGCAAAGCCTAATAGATAAACTGATCGATGGATTGAAATCGCAAGTTGCAGAAGATGGATTGGATAAAAGCGCGGTAATAACTTGTCTAAAAAATCAAATAGCGACGATGATTAAGGTAACCGAGCCCATAAATTTCACAGAGGATCAGCCGAGCAAAGTGGTTTTTATAGGTCCCACAGGGGTGGGCAAGACTACAACTATAGCGAAATTGGCGGCGATGTACAGTTTAAATATGGAGAAAAAAGTTGGGCTTGTGGCAGCCGATACCTATAGAGTGGGTGCTGTAGAACAACTTAGGACATATGGTGACTTGCTAGAAATTCCTGTAGAAGTTGTGTTTGAGCCTTCAGATGCCTCTAGAGTTATGAAAAAACTTTCCGACTGCGATCTTATTTTAGTAGATACTATGGGTACAAGCCCTCGGAATAAGATGCAAATTAAGAGAATTAAAAGTCTAATCGAGATAGTAAAGCCTACAGAAATACATATGGTGATAAGTGTAACCACGAAAGCAAAGGATGTATATGAAATTCTCGAAAGTTACAAGGAACTTAATTATCAAAAGCTTGTTTTTACTAAGCTAGATGAGACTAACAGCTACGGATTAATGTTAAACGCAATAATTTTTAGCAATTGCAGTCCCTCATACCTTACTGCGGGGCAAAACGTGCCTGACGACATAGAAGTGGCATCCGGCTCGAAGATTGCAGACCTTATCTTAGGGGGATGCAGTTGATGAACGACCAGGCTAGTAAATTGCGAACTTTGGCAAAAAAGTCTCTGAAAGTGGCCGATTCTGTTCGAGTTATTGCGGTTACTAGCGGAAAGGGAGGGGTGGGAAAAACAAATTTTGCAGTCAACGTGTCGATAGCCTTGCAAAATATGGGAAAGAATGTTCTCCTAGTAGATGCCGATTTGGGACTGGCCAATGTAGACATTTTAGTTGGCATGGCACCGGAATTTAACCTGCTTCACGTTTTGAATGGACATAAATCGATAAGTGACATTATATTACACGGCCCTGGGGGAATAAGCATTATACCGGGGGCGTCGGGACTTTACAGTTTGGCGAATTTATCTGAGAGCGAAATTGGTATTTTGATAAACGCCTTCAGCAGCATCGATGTGCCTGTAGATTTTATGGTAATAGATACCGGTGCCGGGATATCGAAAAATGTAATAAATTTCGTTAGAGCATCAGAAGAGGTAATCGTAATAACTACTCCAGAACATACCGCTTTGGCCGATGCGTATGCGGTCATAAAGCTGGTTCATGAGGATGTCAAAAGAATCCACATTGTAGTAAACAAAGTAGATAATTACAAGGTTGCCGAAATGACCGCTCAAAAATTAATAAATGCATCGGAAAAGTTTTTGAATATTACCTTGAATTATCTTGGATTTATACTGGAGGATAAAGCTGTATTTAGAGCTAATATGGAACAGGTGCCGTTTTTTCTCAAATATCCTGACAGCCTATCGTCTAAATGCATGATCAATATAGCAAGTAAACTTCTTGTAGAAGAAACCTCCGTTAAATCGAATATTCATACTGTCGGCGGTTGGATAAAAAGATTACTATCATTTATGATGAAGTAAGGACGGGGGAAGCTCATGAAGAACTTGGTTTTGGAAATTGGGATGAGAGTGGAAATTGAGGTGGAAAGAGACAAACAAAAGATATTATTACCGAGTAAAGTGGAAGATATTGAAAATGAAAGATATTTTTTGGGAATGCCTTTTTTCGAAGGTAAGATTTTTTTCCTTGAATCTGAAGAGACAGTCAAAATATATTTTGCAAAGAACAACAGTTTTTATTACATCCAAGGGAAAGTAGTGGAAAAAAAATATGCTCCCATTCCTGTCATAGGTGTGGTGTTGGATGGAAAGCCAGAAAAAAATCAGCGCAGGAACTACTTCAGGGTTCAGGTGATGAGAAGGATAAAATTAAGGCCTGCTGATTCGGATAATTGGATGAAAGCTTTTTTAGTTGACCTAAGTGCAAGCGGCGCTTTGATTTATTTTGGCAGACAGTTAGAGAAAGGAGATTTTGTTGAATTAAAGTTGCCACTAGGTTTTAAAGAGCTAGAGTTGAAGGCAAGGGTAGTAAGGATAGAAAAGGACCAATTGAGGCGTGTCCAGCAGTATAATGTAGGAGTGCAATTTATAGATATAAACGAACAGCAAAGGGACGAAATCATAAAGTTCGTTTTAGCAGAGCAAAGAAGACTGCGCCAGAAGGGTTGTATATAAAAAAAGAAGTTTTCATCATAGGAGGTTAATGATAATGGACAGCCGTTATTTAAATGTCTTTTTAGAGGAAGCAACGGAACACGTAGAAAACTTAAATAGCAATCTGTTAAATCTTGAAAAGAACCCTACTCAAGAAGTGGTGGAAGAGATTTTCAGGTCTGCTCATACGCTGAAGGGCATGGCTGGGACTATGGGGTTCAACAAAATATCAGAATTAACCCACGAGATGGAAAACTTGCTGCACGAGATAAGAAACGGCAGATTTTTAGTAACGAGTTCTATTGTGGATATACTGCTAGAATGTGTAGATTTAATTCAAAAAATGATAGAAAATATTTCTTTAGAAGGAAGTGAAGGCCAGATAGAAATAACTTCTAGTATTGACAAATTAAGGAAGTTTATCGCAGGTGAAAGTGAATTGAATTTTAAAGAGCCTTCTAAAGAAGACGAAGCGACTTTCAATGAATTCGAAATTCGGATTATGGAAGAAGCTTCGAGAAAGAATTTGAAAATATGGGAGGTGCTAATAAGGTTAAGTGACGACTGTCTCTTGAAGTCAGCTAGGGCTTTTTTGGTTTTCAAGGCTCTGGAAAATTTGGGTGATATTATTAAGACTAGACCTCATGTTCAGGATATAGAAGATGAAAAATTCGAAAATGAATTTTATATATATTTGGTATCGCCGAAATCAGAAGAAGAAATTTTGGACGCCGTAAATTCCGTGTCGGAGATAAAAAGTGTCACTGTAAAAGAAATAAAAATGAATGCTGAAATGAATAAAACGGGCGAAATCGAATCATCTGGTTCAAGTCAAATTACATTTACATCCGATAAAATCGGTGATATAACCAAAATAAAAAATACTACAAAGACGCTCAGAGTTGATATAGAGCGATTAGACAACCTGATGAATTTAGTCAGTGAGCTTATTATAATAAAAACTCGTCTGGAAGAACAGGATAGGACTCCTGAACACGTGCAAAAAAGGCGAGAGGCCCTAGAATACCTAGCAAGGATTACTTCAAGCCTCCACGATGCAGTCATGAAGGTGAGAATGATACCAATAGAGAACGTATTCAACCGATTTCCTAGGGTAGTCAGGGACCTTTCAAAAGAGTTGAAAAAGCAGGTTAATCTGATAATTGAAGGAGCCGAAACTGAACTCGACAGGACGATAATCGATGAGATTGGGGACCCCTTGGTACATCTTATAAGAAATGCGTTGGACCATGGCATTGAGACTCCAGAGGAAAGGAGAAAAAAGGGGAAGCCCCAAGAAGGTACATTGAAACTCAAGGCATATCACGATGGCAATAATGTAGTAATAGAAGTGTCCGACGATGGACGTGGCGTAGATTTAGAAAAAGTTTTAGAAAAAGCTCAAAATTTAAATTTGGTGGATAGAGTTCAAGGGAAAAAATTGAAAGAAAATGAAATTTTAAATTTCCTTTTTGAACCTGGCTTTAGTACAAAAGAAAAAGTTACCGATATCTCTGGAAGAGGGGTAGGTTTGGACGTTGTTAAAACGAAGATCGAATCTCTGGGCGGTTCAGTGGAGGTAAAAACAAAAAAAGATGAAGGTACTACATTTTTAATAAGGCTGCCGCTGACTCTAGCTATAATACAGGCACTAATGGTAGAATTGGGTAAGGAGAAATACGCAATTCCATTAAGCTCAATTAAGGAAATAGTAATTCTTCAAAAAGAAGAATTGAGGAAGGTTCAAAAAAGTGAAGTGATTTTGCTGAGAGGAAACGTTATTCCGATACTGAGGCTTCACCAAATACTGGATATTTCAGCCGGTGAATCCGACGAGGAAACCCTTACGGTGGTGATAGTTAAAAAAGGCGATAAAGAAGTGGGGTTGATCGTTGATAACCTATTGGGAGAACAAGAGATAGTGATTAAATCGCTGGGGAATTTCCTGAAAAACATAAAATTTATCGCCGGAGCTACCATTTTGGGAAATGGACAGGTTGCTCTGATCTTGGATATAAATGCATTGCTATAAAAAACAAGGGGGAATTGTGGATGGAAGAAATTCGCCAGTTGGTTGTATTCAAACTGGGACAGGAAGAATACGCTGTAGACATCATGCAGGTAAACACGATTGAGCGAATGATGCCGATAACCAGAGTCCCGAAAGCACCGGATTTTGTGGAGGGAGTTATAAACCTCAGGGGCGAAATAATTCCGGTAATAGACCTGAAAAAGAAATTCGGCATTGCTACCGGTGAAGTTACGGGCGATACAAGAATCATTATAGTCATGCTGGATGATTTGACGGTAGGAATGATAGTGGATTCTGCAACCGAAGTTGTTCAATTGGCACAAGATTCCATCGAACCGCCTCCGTCGGTTGCGGGAAACATAAGTTCTGATTTTTTGGAAGGAATAGGGAAAATAGGTGAAAGGCTGCTTATAATACTTAATCTTGAAAAAATTTTAAAGCCCGGCGAAGCAGAGATGCGGGCTGCAATGTGAGGTTAAAAATATGTTCAAAGAGATAGAATTGGATGCTCTTAAAGAGATAGGCAACATTGGTGCAGGAAATGCTGCGACGGCTTTGTCGATGCTTTTAGCAAAAAAAGTGAAGATGAAAATTCCGGAAGTCAAAGTATTGCCTTTTGATGAAGTTTCAAAGTTGGTTGGCGGACCAGAGAATATGGTCACGGGAATTTTCTTTAGAATTGAAGGTGGGCTTGGGTTTAATATTTTATTTATAATACAGCCCTCTGACACATTAAATCTGTTAAAAATAATGCTGGGGCAAGAAAAGCTAGAATTGGATTTGACGGTTTTAGAAGAGTCTGCATTAAAAGAGATGGGGAACATAATTGCCAGTGCTTTCGTAGCGGCACTTGCGGATTTTACGCGGCTATCTTTGCGAATATCAGTGCCATGCCTTGCCGTTGACATGGCAGGTGCTATACTCAGTGTTCCGTTGAGCCTTTATGGCTATATTGGAGATACTGCATTTTTGTTGGAAACAGAATTTGAAGAAGGTTTGAACGATATAAAGGTTCACTTTTTCCTAATACCCGATGATGACAAGACATTTAAAGTACTTTTGAACACAATTGGAGTGAGGACATCTGATGGAAATAATTCGAGTGGGGATGGGAGAATATAAGACAGCCAAAGCACCAGCAATGCTTGTGTCTTTTGGCCTAGGTTCGTGTGTAGGAGTTGCGCTATATGACGGAGTTAGGAAAATAGGTGGTTTGGCTCATATCATGCTTCCTGATAGTAGTTTGGCTGGGAAAAAAGACTTTAACCCCGGCAAGTTTGCTGATACTGCTATAGAGCATTTAGTTGCTGAGTTGAAAAATGGAGGGGCAAGCACCAAAAATCTAGTCGCAAAAATAGCAGGAGGAGCTCAGATGTTTCAGTTGAAGTCAGAAAACAGTGTAATGATGATAGGAAAGAGAAATGTAGAGGCAGTAAGAAGGAAATTAAATCAGTTAAATATAGATTTAATTGCCGAAGATGTTGAAGGCAATTACGGAAGGACTATTGAATTTTGCTGCGAAACGGGTAAATTGACCGTAAAAACCATAGGACACGGAATAAAAATACTTTGATGATTTGAGGTGGTCGGGTGCAGGAGGCAGTCAGGGCGGAGAATCTACTGCTTGAATATAGGAAAAAAGGTGATTCTACAATAAAAGAAAAGATTATAAAAATGTACATTCCTTTAGTAAAACATATAGCAGCCCGGCTGGCCATAAATTTGCCGCCATTTGTGGACTATGATGACCTCGTTAGTGCTGGAATCATAGGTCTTTTGCAGGCCATTGACAGATTCGATATAGAAAAGGGAGTAAAGTTCGAAACGTTTGCCTATAAGAGGATCAAAGGAGCAATGCTCGATGAACTTAGAAGGTTGAACTGGATACCTCAAAAGGCTTTAGAGAAAGCGAAGATTCTGCAACAGGCTTATTCAGAGTTAGAGCAAGAGTTAGAAGGAAAGGTAAGCGATGAAGACATATGCAGAAAGTTAAATATTACCATAGACGAACTGCAACGGACTTACAGAGAATTGGCTGCAACCAGCGTGGTGTCTCTTGAAGAGGTATTGGCAGTAGTGGCAGAGGAAGATGAAAGACCGGAACATTATGTGGAGAAAGAGGAATTGAAAAAATTATTGGGGGATGCGATAGATAGACTTCCGAGCAAAGAAAAACTTGTTGTTGCTCTTTATTACTACGAGGGATTGAATTTGAAAGAAATATCTATGGTTCTAAATATTTCGCCGGCCCGGGTCTCTCAACTACATACGAAAGCGATAATGAGACTGAGGGGAAGCCTTAGTAGAAAAAGAGCCTATTTTAGAAATTAGGGGGTGTGAATTGATGGAAAAAATAGACACAAACTATCCTGAAGATGTGAGTCAGATTGAACAGGAGTGTTTTGTTCGCGTGAAGATTTCTGAAGATGAAATGAGTGCGACCCTTGCATTAATTTCATCTTCTGCAAGTAAGGCAAACCTCAGTATAGATGATGTTTTAAAGGAACTGAACAAAAATAGTGTTGTATTTGGGATAGATGTAGACAAAATAAGGGAAATGCTAGAAAAGGGCATTTACGATACTCCTATCGAAATAGCGAGGGGAATTGAGCCGAAGGAAGGCAAAGATGGGAAAATTATATATCACGTAGAGATTAACAAGGAATTGAAACCTAAGATCACCGAAGATGGGAAGGTAGATTTTCACGACCTTGGGTTTATTACCAATGTTAAAAAGGGGCAATTGCTGGCCGAGATAATTCCTCCGGAAAAGGGTAATCCAGGGAAGACCGTAACCGGCAAGGTAATACAGGCAAAAGATGGTAAACAGGTTAGGCTCCGACCTGGGAAGAATGTTACATTATCGGATGATGGAAATTTTTACTATTCGGCCATCGACGGACATCCGGTGATTGACAGAGAAAGAATTAGCGTGCTACCAGTAATGGAAATAAAGGGAGATGTGGGGCCGGCGACAGGAGATATAGATTTTGTTGGAAGCGTAAAGGTCTACGGAAATATAAAGAGCGGGTATAAAGTTAAAGCAGAAGGAGATATAGAAGTAGAAGGTTATGTGGAAGCAGCCGAGCTCGTTGCAGGAGGGAAGATTTTTTTAAAAAGAGGTATAAGAGGCATGGGTAAAGCGATGGTAAAAGCTGCCGGCGACATTGTGGCAAAATTTGCAGAAAACTGCACTTTAGAAGCCGGAAAAGATGTAATCGTAAATGAAGCAATAATGCACAGCTTTGTTTCAGCGGGAAACAAAATAGAGGTAAAAGGGAAAAAAGGCCTCTTGGTAGGAGGCAGCGCAAAAGCCGAAAAGGAAATAAATGCAAAGGTTATAGGGTCGCCGATGGCAACAGTGACTGTATTGGAGGTAGGGGTGAATCCCAAATATAAAAGAAGAATGTATGAAATCTGCCAAGAACTTGAAAACGTGGAAAACAATTTGGCAAAAATCAAGACAGCCCTAGAAATCATAATAAAACAGGTAAATAGAGGAATAGAGATACACGAAAGGATCGAAATGGCTAAGAGGTTAAAAGAATCAGAGAGTGAGCTTTTAGAAAAAAAGAAAGAATTGGAGGAAGAAAAGGAGAGACTGTCGATACTAAGCGAAACCGTATCGTTTGCTAAAGTTTCTGCTAGTGATACGGTTTATCCTGGAGTAAACATAACTATAGGTAATGCAAGCATCAGGCTAAAAGACAAATACGAGCACGTAACTTTTTACAATTGCGAAGGGCAGATAAAGTCAAGACCATATGAAAGAAGGTGAAACTCTTGCGGCCCGTTGACATGCAGGTAATTATTCCGAAGACTTTGGAAGTGGCAAAAGAACATCAGAATCTGCAGGAATCCGGCAAAGTGGTTCAAACCATGCTAGGCGTGCAGTTCCAAAAACAGCAGGAAATAGAAAAGAGAAAAGTTAATTCACCTACTAAATCGGAAAAAATTGAGGTAACTTCAGAAAAAGAAAGGAGAAAGGATGAAAAAAATAAAAAAAGGGAAAGCCCCTTTAAAAAAAGCAGCAATCATATTGATGTAAAAATTTAGCTTTTGCCGTTATTCTCCCTTTTTTGCTATTATTCCACCGCCTAAGACCAAATCACCGTCATAAAAAACCACCGACTGTCCAGGCGTTACCGATTTTTGCGGTTCGTCGAAAACGACCTTTACGTTGCCGGACTCTAAAGGATGAATTTCGGCCGGTTTTTCTTCAAAGTTGTAACGAATTTTTGCGTAAGCCCTGATTTTTTGAGTGAGTGAATCGAAAGCTATCCAATTGATTTTTTCTGCTTGAAATTCTTTGGTAAAAAGGTCCTTTTCCTCACCTACAATTATTGCATTTTTTTTTGGGTCAATTTTGACTACGTAGAGCGGTTTTCCAGCCGAAATACCCAATCCCCGCCTCTGACCGATGGTGTAAAAGGCAATTCCTTCATGCTGGCCCAAAACTTTTCCGCTAGTGTCCAAAATTGGTCCTGGTTTTATCCGCTCAATCGCTTTTTCTTTGAGAAAGTCTTTGTAATTCGTATTAACGAAGCAGATTTCTTGGCTGTCGGGCTTTTCTGCCACGGGCAAACCGGCTTTACGGGCGATTTCTCTAATCTGACTCTTTGTGAATTTTCCTAAAGGTAGCAGCAGATGTTTAAGCTGCTCCTGAGTCAAGTTGTAGAGGGCGTAAGATTGATCCTTGGTTTTATCCCTTCCCTTCTTTAAAAGGTACCTCCCGGATTCGCCATCGTATTCTATTCTGGCGTAATGGCCTGTGGCTAGATAATAAGCATCGATTTCCATCGCCTTTTTTAAAAGGGCTTCGAACTTAATGTATTTATTGCAAGCTATGCAGGGATTTGGAGTCCTTCCTACCAGGTATTCGTCCACAAAGTAGTTAACTACCTTTTCGTTGAATAACTCCTTGAAATTCAGCACGTAATAAGGAATTTTTAGCTTTTCAGCTACTTTACGCGCATCATATACGGCGCCGATGGAACAACAGCCCCCTTCCCGGTATATGTATTCTTCGGAAGGGTCCTGCCAGATTTGCATCGTGATACCTATAACTTCGTAGCCTTGTTCCTTCAATAAATAAGCGCAGGTGGAGCTGTCAACTCCACCGCTCATGGCAACCACCACTCTATTTTTGTTCAGCGACATCTTTCCTCTCCTTTTTTCTCTTGTAATCTTCTATAGCAGCGTGTAGAGCATCGGCAGCGAGATTTGAACAATGCATTTTCACTGGGGGTAATCCGCCCAAAGCTTCGGCCACCGTTTTGTTCGTGACCTTTAAAGCTTCATCTATAGTCTTTCCCTTTACCATTTCAGTAACCATGCTACTGGTGGCTATGGCGGCTCCGCATCCGAAAGTCTTAAATTTAATGTTTTCGATTACGTTGTCTTTGACTTTTATATATATCTTCATTAAATCCCCACAAACCGGGTTTCCAACTTCTCCAATTCCATCCGCATCTGGGATTTCTCCCACATTTCTTGGATTCGCAAAATGTTCCATTACTTTTTCGCTGTACATTTTCAGTTACCTCCTTTTGACGGGAAAAGCGGAGACATGTTGCGCAGTTTTTCCACTATGCCGGGAAGCACTTCAAGCACATAGTCTACGTCTTCTTCCGTATTATCCCTTCCTAAAGTGAGCCTTAAAGAACCATGGGCGATTTCATGAGGTAGTCCTATCGCTAAAAGTACGTGTGAGGGTTCGAGAGAGCCCGAGGTGCACGCAGAGCCGCTAGATGCACAAATACCCTTCATATCCAGATTAAGGAGCAGGGACTCACCTTCTATATATTTGAAACATACGTTTACATTGTGAGGCAACCTCTGAGTGGGATGCCCGTTTAAAATTACGTGCGGTATTCTTTCCATTATGCCTTTAATTAATTTATCTCTCAGATAAGACAATTTTTCATATTGTTCCATAAGTTCTTTTTCGGCCAATTCCGCTGCTTTGCCAAATCCGACGATACCCGGGACGTTTTCCGTTCCTGCGCGTCTTTTATTTTCCTGCGCACCACCGGTCATGAAAGGTTTAATTTTGGTGCCTTTTCTGATATATAAAGCGCCGACGCCTTTAGGGCCGTAAATTTTATGAGCTGAAATGCTTAAAAGGTCTACCTCTAGTTCATCGACGTTGACCGGGATTTTCCCAACAGTCTGCACAGCATCGGTATGGAAGTATATTTTTTTGTCGAGCTTTTTAAGTGCTTTTCCGATCTCTGCAATAGGCTCTATAGTCCCTATTTCGTTGTTGGCGTGCATTATGGTAACTAGAATTGTTTCATCGGTGATAGCGTTTAGTACGTCTTCGACTTTTACCAGACCGTATTTGTCTACGGGTAGATATGTCACCTTGAAACCTTCTTTTTCCAAATCCTCGCAAGTATGAAGTACTGCATGGTGCTCTATGGAGCTTGTGATGATGTGTTTTCCTTTTTCCTTATTTGCATGGGCGATGCCCCTTATTGCCCAGTTGTCCGATTCGGTACCTCCTGCGGTGAAAAATACTTCTCGGGGATCAGCTCCTATGAGGTGAGCAACTTTTTCTCGGGCCTCTTCTATAGCTGACTTTGCTTCGCGACCGTAAGAATATATGGTCGAAGCGTTACCGAATCTTTCTGTAAAATAAGGTAGCATTGCTTCTAAGACTTCTTGCCTTACCGGAGTAGTACCGGCATGGTCCATATAAACTTTTTTCATAAGTTCATCCCCTTTTTTGATAAAATGAAATTTTCTTCTTTGTAAACTAAATATAATACATATAGCTTTCCGATGAGTTCTTACGTTTTTCGGCTTCGTCGCACATATCCTGAAGCGTTATCGAATCCACCGCCTGAATTATGCTGTCCCTTATTTTTTCCCACACTAGCCGCATTATGCAGCTTTCTGCTTTGTCACATTCTACGGGGTCCTGTTCCAGAACGCAATCAACAAGTCCTATCGGCCCTTCAAGGGCCCTTAAAACATCGCCTACCGTTATTTCTGAAGGTTTTTTGGCCAGCATATAGCCGCCTTGAGCGCCGCGGATGCTTTTTACCAGTCCCGCTTTTCTCAAAATCATTATGAGCTGCTCTAAGTAATGTTCTGAAATATTTTGCCTGTCGGCGATGTTTTTCAAAGGTATAGGCCCTTTCCCGAAGTTGACAGCTAAATCAAACATGGCGGTAAGACCATAGCGGCCTTTAGTCGTAAGTTTCAATTTGATTCGCCCCTTAATTCCTATCGATTTAGTTGGTTTTCTGTAAATAATATACTTTATATTAACTAGAATGTCAAGTTAATTAAAAAAACACCGCTTTTTAAGTTCAAGCATAAAAAGCGGTGCGGTATCATAAATTATTTTTTAAACTGCTTGTACCTCTTTTACTCCGGGCACTTCCTCTTTTAAAACCTGTTCAATACCGTTTTTAAGGGTCATGGTTGAAAATGGACAGCCAAAGCAGCTTCCTGTTAGCCTAACTTTAACAATGCCATTTTCTTCGTCTACTTCAACCAATTCCACGTCGCCTCCATCTGCCTGAAGCGAGGGGCGTATCTTATTTAGAACTTCCTCGATTTTTTCCTTCAAGATAAAGCACTTCCTTTCTCAAAAAATATCTTTATGGTGAATTCAATTATATCAAAACTCTTTCTTGCTATCAATTATTTTACTTCCCTTCGTTGACTTTTTTGCACAAATCGTGTTATAGTTTTTAATAATTTAAAGTAGGAATGGAGGTATGTAACGTGAAATATAAAAGGGAAGACCTTGTAAACCTTCTTCCATATAAACCTGCTAAAGTAAAAGAAGTGATAAGGCTTCACGCAAACGAGAGTCCATATGATCTGCCTCAAGCCTTGAAGGACTCTATTTTCGAGCGAGTTAGGGGAGAAAACTTTAATTATTATTACGACCCGAACTGTGATGAACTTAGAGAAGCTCTCTCGGAGTACCTTGGGATAGGACCGGAAAAGATTTTTGTGGGCAGTGGAGGAGACGAGATTATATATGACATTGTTTTAGCTTTTGCCGGCCCAGGTAGGGAGGTAATAATACCCGTTCCTTCCTTCCCAAGTTATGAAATTTTCTCGGTCATTTCTGGTGCAAAAGTAATTTGCGTTCCTTTGTTACTAGAAGAAGATTCTATACATTGCAGTTGGAAGTTAGATGTATCAAAAATAAAAAGTCATTTCAAAAAAGATGTGTCTCAGGTAATGTTTATTTGTAACCCAAATAATCCTACTGGTGATTATTTCAGGGACCTTGATATACTTGAATTGATAGAAGATTTTAATGGGGTAGTAGCGATAGACGAAGCTTATTTTGAATTTGGCGGAAAGACCTTTATAAAGATGATTTCTCAATTTCCCAATTTGGTCATAATTAGAACCTTTTCTAAAGTGTTTTCACTAGCAGGGCTTCGAATTGGCTATGCGGTGGCGGATGAAAATTTAATCGAAGAATTATATAAAGTGAAACCACCATACAACGTGAATCTCTTTTCCCAAATAGCGGCTGTTGAAATTTTAAAGCATATGGATTGGGTAAAAGAGGTAAAAGAGAAAATAATAAATGCAAGGGAAGAATTAAAAAACAAATTAAAAGAACTTCCTGGAATAACGGTATACCCTAGTAGTACCAACTTCCTCTTGTGCAAATTCAAAGTTCCAAGAGACCTTGTATACAAAAAACTCTTGGAAAAAGGTATTCTTGTAAGAAAGCCGGAAGGGAAAGAAGTTGAAAACATGCTGCGTTTTAGCGTTGGTACACCTGAGCAGAATGAATTTTTACTAAAATCCCTCGAAGAAATCTTGAAAGAGAGTATGAAATTATGAAATAAATACATAAAAATAGAAACGCTAGCGCAAACTTATAAAAAATAATAAGGAAAGAAGAGGGAGAAACTATGTCTAGAAATAAAAAGATCGCAGAAAAATCAGAAAAAGAATTAGAAAAATTGAAAACTGAAGTTGCGCGGGAGCTAAATCTGGAGGATGATATTAAAAAAAGAGGGTGGGAAAACTTAACCGCTAGAGAAACTGGGAAAATAGGGGGGCATATGGTAAAGAAATTAATGCGGAAGGCCAGAGAAGATATGCATAAAAAAGAAAGTTAATCGAATTTCGAAAAGGCGGGAAAGACAAGGACGACAGACATATTGACCAGATAATCGAAGAAAAAACGCGATAATTTATGGATAAATCGAATAAATGGTTATAAAGAAATTTCATTGTTTTTGACAGCGAACTAATTATCAGGTATACTTAGAAGTGTCGCAAGGGCGGATAGCTCAGGTGGGAGAGCACGTGCCTTACAAGCACGGGGTCACAGGTTCGAGCCCTGTTTCGCCCACCAAAAATGGTATGCGGCCCAGTAGTTCAGTTGGTTTAGAACGCCAGCCTGTCACGCTGGAGGTCGAGGGTTCGAGTCCCTTCTGGGTCGCCATATCAGTCCTGCCTTGGTAGCTCAGTCGGTAGAGCAGAGGACTGAAAATCCTCGTGTCGGTGGTTCGATTCCGCCCCAAGGCACCAGTTTGTGCGGAAGTGGCTCAGAGGTAGAGCATCGCCTTGCCAAGGCGAGGGTCGCGGGTTCAAGTCCCGTCTTCCGCTCCATTTTTATTTAAATGGCGGCATAGCCAAGTGGTAAGGCAGAGGTCTGCAAAACCTTTATCCCCAGTTCGAATCTGGGTGCCGCCTCCAAAAAAAATAGGCCGGGGTGGCGGAACTGGCAGACGCACAGGACTTAAAATCCTGGGGGTAGCAATACCCATACCGGTTCGATTCCGGTTCCCGGCACCACTTAAAGTGGGCGCTTAGCTCAGTGGGAGAGCGCTTCCTTGACGCGGAAGAGGTCGTAAGTTCGATCCTTACAGCGCCCACCATTTTTGTGCCAAGTTGTACAGTGAGAAAAAGCCCTATAAAGGGCTTTTTTTATAGTTGATTTGTTGCCTTTTATGGAATTTATTGTAGGATAATGTGAGGTTTTGGCGATGAAAGAAATTTTACCAATTTTACAGTTGGTTTTTATGCCTTTAATAGGGGCTTTCATAGGCTGGCAGACTAACGTTTTAGCAATAAGGTTGATATTTCGTCCTTTGAAGCCAGTGAGAATTTTGGGAGTGGAATTTCAAGGACTTATACCAAAAAGGAGAAGGGAATTAGCAAAAAATATAGGTGAAGTTTTAGAAAGAGAAATTATATGCTCAGATGATATAATAAATCGCTTGACAGCGGAAGAAATAAAGTTTCAAATACTGTCGCGGATTAAGGATATATTAGAGCAGAAAATCAATGAAAAGCTACTTTATTTGCCTAACACGTTTAAGGCGGCGGTGGCAAATTTTTTGCTTGATGCAGTAGACAGAAATGGCGAAATCGTTTATGAGGAATTAAAAAAAGATTTTACAGCAAAAGTAAAAGAAAAATTCAAATTAGGCTCAATGGTTGAAGAGAAATTGAACTCTCTCGACTTAAAACAGCTCGAAGAACTAATAGTAAAGCTCTCGAAGAAAGAGTTAAGACAGATAGAGTTGCTTGGAGGAGTCATAGGATTTTTTATTGGCTTCGTACAAGCTATATTTTTGCATTTTGCCAGATAATACATTGGTGATTGCCTTGTAAAACTTGACATTATGATTAAAGGGGAATATAATTAACTAAAAGCTGAATAATATCAAGGGCTATGAAGAGAAGAGTAGGCTTACGAGTTCTCTCAGAGAGGGGCCGGGAGCTGGAAAGGTCCTGAGAATAGTAAGCCGAAAACCGTCTCGGAGTCCTTAGGTGGCACCTTTAAAGCTTTAAGAGTATAAAAATAAGGGTGGAACCACGGGAGCAACCTCCCGTCCCTTGCGGGATGGGAGGTTTTTCGATTTATTAGGAAAAATGACATGAAGTGAGGTGGTTGGCAATGCAGGAACAAGTAAAGATATTCTTAAAAGGAGATAAGGAAAAAATTTATCCGAAAGGTGCTACAGTTATGGACATAGCAAAGGACATAAGTCCTAGATTGGCAAAAGAAGCTTTAATAGCTAAAGTCAATGGGGAACTTGTGGATTTGAGTTATAGAGTGGATAAGGATTCTGAAGTGGAAATTCTGACCTTTGAGGACAAAGAAGGAAGGGACGCGTTCAGACATAGCACTTCTCACGTAATGGCTCAGGCGGTAAAGCGACTTTTCCCCGATGTTAAATTGGGTATTGGGCCTGCTATTGAAGAAGGTTTTTACTACGACTTTGATAGGGAGGAGAGCTTTACTCCTGAAGACCTTGAGAAAATCGAGAAGGAAATGGAAAAAATTATTGCGGAAGATCAGCCGTTTATACGAATGGAAGTGACAAGAGAAGAAGCGATAAAAAAATTGCAAGAAATGGGAGAGCCCTACAAAGTGGAATTGGTCCAAAACCTGCCGGAAGATGCCAAGATAAGCTTTTATAAAAACGGCGAGTTTCTCGATTTATGTGCAGGCCCCCACATACCATCTACAGGCAGGATAAAGGCCTTTAAGCTGACGACCCTTGCGGGTGCTTACTGGAAGGGCGATTCGCGCAATAAGATGCTGCAGAGGATTTACGGTACATCTTTTCCGAAAAAATCGATGCTAGAAGAATACCTAAAGAATCTGGAGGAGGCTAAAAAGAGAGATCATAGAAAACTGGGAAGGGAACTCGAGCTTTTTAGCATGCACGAGGAAGGTCCAGGCTTCCCGTTTTTCCATCCAAAAGGGATGATACTCTGGAATACATTAGTAGATTTTTGGAGAAAAGAACACCAGAAAAGAGGATATCAGGAGATAAAAACTCCTATCATATTAAACGAAGAATTGTGGAAACGGTCGGGTCATTGGGATCACTATAAAGCAAACATGTATTTTACTCAGATAGACGGAGAAGGGTATGCTATAAAACCTATGAATTGCCCTGGTGGAATATTGATATATAAAAGCCAGGTCCATAGTTATAGAGAGTTTCCATTGAAATTGGCTGAATTAGGGCTCGTCCACAGACATGAGCTTTCGGGAGTTTTACATGGTTTGATGAGGGTGAGAAGCTTTACTCAAGACGATGCCCATATTTACGTCATGCCATCGCAAATTGAGGAGGAAATTCTGGACGTAATTGAACTGGCAGATTACATTTACAAGATTTTCGGCTTTGATTACCACGTGGAGCTGTCAACTAGGCCTGAGAATTCAATGGGGCCTGATGAACTTTGGGAAAAAGCCACATCGGCCTTGCAAAGAGCCTTGGAGAAAAAAGGATTTGCTTACAAAGTAAATGAAGGTGATGGGGCATTTTATGGTCCTAAAATAGATTTTCATCTGAAAGACAGCATAGGCCGAACCTGGCAGTGCGGTACAATTCAGTTGGATTTTATGATGCCGGAAAGGTTCGACCTCACGTACATCGGTCCGGATGGAGAAAGACACCGTCCTGTAATGATTCACCGGACTATTTTCGGGAGCCTTGAACGTTTTATAGGGATCCTTATAGAACACTATGCAGGAGCATTTCCGGTTTGGCTGGCCCCAGTGCAAGTAAAGGTAATACCTGTAAGTCAAAAATTTTTGGAGTACGCAAGACAAGTAAGAAAGAAACTAGAATTCCATGATATTAGAGTAGAATTGGATGAAAGAAATGAGAAAGTAGGTTATAAAATAAGGGAAGCCCAAATGCAAAAAATCCCGTATATGCTCATCGTGGGAGAAAGAGAGGAAGCCGAAGGCTCTGTGTCGGTGAGAATAAGGGAAAAAGGCGATGTAGGGACGAGAAGTTTAGAAGAGTTTATCCAAGAGATACTAGAAAAGATAAAAAGCAAAGAATAAAACTTATAAAGTAATTGACATCATAAAACCCCGTATGATATATTAGTTTAGGTAATCGAAAACAAATATTTTAGCGAAAAAAGTAGAAGAATTCATCTTCTCACCTTATGGCGAAAGCCTATAAGGTCCGACAAGAAAAAGGGGGCAGGTGGATTCTTCCTGCCCTTTATTTATTTAATTTTTTTTGGAGGTGAATGGTATTACAAAAGAAAAAGAACTGGAAGTAAATTATGAAATTAAGGCGCGAGAGGTTAGAGTAATAGATGTTGACGGAAAACAACTGGGGATAATGCCGTTAAAAGAAGCTTTAAGGCTTGCACAAGAAAGGCAATTGGACTTAGTCAAGGTAGCTCCTCAAGCAAAACCGCCGGTGTGTAAAATAATGGACTATGGAAAGTACAAATACGAGCAAAGTAAAAGAGAAAAAGAGGCCCGTAAAAATCAAAAAGTAATAAGTGTTAAAGAAATAAGGATGAGCCCAAACATAGAAGAGCATGATTTTCAAGTAAGGGTTAAAAGTGCTCTTAGATTTTTGGACGACGGCAATAAGGTAAAAGTTACTGTGAGGTTTAGGGGAAGAGAGATAACCCATACCCAACTGGGGGAGGATGTACTAAAAAGATTAGCGGAAAGTGTGAAAGAAAAGGCAGTAATAGAAAAACCCCCAGTGATAGAAGGAAGGAATATGGTGATGATACTTTCGCCAAGACAAAATACAGCTAAGGAGTGAGCTATGATGCCTAAAATGAAGACTCACAGAGGTGCTGCTAAAAGATTCAATCTGACGAAAAAGGGAAAAATAAAGAGAGCAAAAGCGTTTAAAAGCCATCTTCTTTCTCATAAATCACAAAAGAGGAAAAGGCGCCTAAGAAAGCCGGCCTTCGTGAGCAAGGCAGATTACAAGCGAATTTTACAGTTGATACCATATAAGTAAACGGAGGGATATTTGATGCCAAGAGTTAAAAAAGGAGTTACAGCTCGAAGAAGGCATAAAAAAATTTTAAAATTAGCGAAAGGATATTACGGGGCAAAGAGCAAACGCTTTAGGATGGCCAATCAGGCGGTTTTAAAATCCTTGATGTATTCATACATCGGGAGAAAGCTGAAGAAGCGTGATTTCAGGAGACTTTGGATCACAAGGATTAATGCAGCAGCGAGAGCCAATGGGATTTCGTACAGCAAATTTATTAGCGGCCTTAAAAAAGCAGGTATAAAGATTAACCGTAAAATGCTAGCAGAGATGGCTATACACGACAAAGAAGGATTTAATCAATTGGTAGAGATAGCTAAAGCAAATGTAAAATAAATTTAAGTTAACTGGCGATCGCTTTTGTCTGATATTAGGAGGCGATCAAAATCAAAGTAGTTGCTTTCGGTCATAATTTGAGATTAAAACCGGCACAGATTTTGGTTTTAGGGTTTGCCGTAGTAATCTTAATTGGTACTTTGCTACTTGCTTTGCCAGTAGCATCAAAGACTGGAAGGAGCGTGGGATTTTTAAACGCACTTTTTACCGCTACTTCTGCTACGTGCGTAACGGGACTCGTGGTAGTTGACACTTATACACAGTATTCGATTTTTGGACAAATTATCATTTTGCTTTTAATCCAAATTGGTGGCCTCGGATTTATGACGATGGCCACGTTAATATTTTTGATATTGGGAAAGAAGATAACTCTTCGAGAGCGCCTTGTAATGCAGGAAGCTTTAAATCAACTAGCCATCGCAGGCGTGGTAAAGCTTGCTAGGTATGTCATTTTTACAACGCTATTTTTTGAAGGAGTAGGTGCTTTTTTACTTTCGTTGCGATTCATTAAAATTTATGGATTTTCGAGAGGAATTTATGCTGGAATTTTTCATTCAGTGTCAGCATTTAATAATTCGGGGTTTGACGTCATAGGAGATTTTAGTAGTTTTACTCCCTTTGTGGAAGATCCCGTAATTAATATAGTGGTTATGGCGCTGATAATTTTTGGTGGTTTGGGATTTTCAGTGATATGCGACGTATTTACTACAAGGAGCTTTCATAGACTCAGCCTTCATTCAAAAATAGTTCTCACAATGACTGCAATTTTGCTGATATTTGGTTTTATTGTGATTTATTTTTTAGAGCATGAAAACCCTAAAACCCTCGGCAATCTTTCGCCTTTCGGGAAAATTATGGCTGCAGCTTTTCAATCAGTAACTGCTAGGACAGCAGGGTTTAACACAATAAACCAATCTGATATGACACTTTCTGCTAAATACTTTACTATGCTGTTGATGTTTATTGGGGCTTCGCCGGGTTCTACGGGTGGAGGTGTGAAAACATCGACGTTTTTCTTGCTAATGTTGATGATCTATACTGCAATAACATCTAGAGAATATGTAGAAATATACAATAGGCGGATCCCTTGGGATAATGTATTTAAAGCCTGTGTTATTGTTGTGGTAGCTCTGCTACTCATATTTACGGTTTCATTCTTGCTAACGCTGACCGAAAAAGCAGATTTCATACTCATATTGTTTGAAACCGTATCTGCCTTCGGAACTGTAGGTTTGTCATTAGGAATCACCCCTTACTTGAGCGATGTCGGAAAGGTGCTCATAATAATCACCATGTTTCGCGGTAGGGTGGGACCACTTACAGTAGCTCTAGCGCTGGCTACTAGAAAAAAAATTGCTCCTATAAAATATCCTGAGGAGAAAGTACTTGTAGGTTAAATACTCGGAGGCGGTGTTAGGTGAAGCAATTTGTAGTAATAGGTTTAGGGAGATTCGGTTCAAGTGTTGCGAAGACGCTATATAAGCTGGGTTACGATGTATTGGGAATTGATATAAGTGAAGAAATAGTTCAATCATTGGCTGACAGCATAACCCATGCTGTTCAAGCAGATGCCACGGATGAAAATACATTGAAAGCTTTGGGAGTTAGGAATTTTGACGTCGGTATAGTAAGCATCGGGGATGATATACAGGCGAGCATTTTAGTAACTTTGATTCTTAAGGAGATAGGGATAAAATACGTAATAGCAAAGGCACAAAACGACCTCCACGGAAGAGTTTTATACAAAATAGGGGCCGACAGGGTGGTTTTTCCGGAAAGGGATATGGGAGTTCGTGTAGCACATAATTTAGTGGCATCGAATATTCTCGATTATATCGAGCTTTCGCCCGAATTTTCGATAGTTGAGCTAGAGGCTTTTCCAGAGTGGTACGACAAAACATTAGGTGAATTGAAAATGCGGAAAAACTATGGATTGAATGTCATGGCTATAAAACGCGGTGAAGAAGTGATAGTTTCTCCGGGGGCAGAAGATTTAATAACAAAGGGAGACATCCTTGTAGTAGTAGGACAGAATAAAGATATAGAAAAACTTGAGAAACTTGTCTGATTATTTGGAGGCAAAATGACTTTTAAAGAGCTTTCAAAAGGGCAAATAAATCTTATTAAGGCTTTGATAAATCAGAAAAATTATAGGAAGAGAAAAGGACTTTTTATTATCGAGGGATTACGGGCTACTCAGGAAGCTATTAATTCAGATTATGCAGTTGAATTCATCGTATTGTCGGACGATTTTGTAAAAAAATACGGAGGAAAATTCCCTGGATTTGGGAATGTGAAAGTATACAAAATAACGCAAAATCTCTTCAAAACTCTGTCGGATACTAAGACCCCGCAAGGTATAATGGCAGTTGTTAGAATGAAGAAGTTTGAAATCGCAAATTTTTACGAGGGTAACTTTTTAGTAGTTGCTCTTGATGGAATAAAAGACCCGGGTAATATGGGGACTATTATAAGAACAGCGGATGCAGCCGGAGCCAGCGGGATTTTGGCAGGAAAAGGATGTGTGGACGTATATAACCCTAAGGTGATAAGGTCCACGATGGGCTCCATTTTTCACCTTCCAGTAGTGGAAGAAATTGACCTTCAGAGGGTACTGGAAGAATTATCTATAAAAGGAGCTAAAATAGTAGTAACTAGCCTTGGTGCGAAAAAAAGTTACCTAGATGCGGACTATACATCACCGGTAGTTATTGTCTTCGGCAGCGAGGCTGAAGGAGTTTCAAAGGAGATATTGAATATGCCGTCGGAACAGGTAAAAATTCCGCTTTTCGGCAAGGCGGAGTCGCTGAATGTAGCGGTGGCTTGCGGAATTTTACTTTATGAAGCTGCAAGACAAAGAAGGGCTCTCTTTCCCTTGTAAAACATGGCCTTCTGTGCTATAATAAACTTAAATGCGGGGAAAGGGAGTGGTCTTTTGCTGACCGCCGACTTTTTTTGGAATATTTTTGAAGCTACGGGTTCGATAACAGCTTATTTAATATACAGGAAGTTGATTGCAAGCAGGATTTATTTCATGCAATAAGGTTTTAAATGCAAAATATTAATTTTTAAGGAGGTAGTGATGAAGACGAGCTTTCGTCCGTTTTCCTGGACGAAAGCTTTTTTATAATTTGATTTTAAGGAGGTAGCAAGTAAGTGAAGGAAGAATTGTTAAGTCTAAAAGAAGAAGCTTTGCATGAAATTAAAAAATCGCAAGACCTAAGGGAACTGAATGATATTAGGATAAAATATTTAGGGAAGAAAGGCAAGCTCACTGCAATATTGAGGGGAATGGCGAATCTTTCACCGGAAGAAAGGCCTACGATAGGGAAATTAGCGAACGAGGTAAAAGAAGAATTAGAACAAAAGTTTTTTCAAAAAGGTTTGGAACTAAAAGAAATCGCAAAAAAAATAAGGCTTCAGAAGGAAAAAATAGATGTTACGGTCCCATCAAAAGTTATTTTGGGACACAAACATCCGCTGACATTGGTTTTAGACGAGATAAAAGAAATCTTTCTCGGCCTTGGATATGAAGTTGTTGAAGGCCCGGAGATTGAGCTTGATTATTACAATTTTGAAGCTCTAAATATACCCAAAGATCATCCGGCGAGAGATATGCAGGATACGTTCTATATAACTGAAGAGATTCTTTTGCGAACTCATACCTCTCCTGTGCAAATAAGGACAATGGAAAAAAAGAAACCTCCTATCAAAGTGATTGTTCCAGGAAGAGTTTATCGTTCCGATGAGGTAGATGCGACTCATTCTCCTGTATTCCACCAAGTTGAAGGACTTGTGGTTGGAGAAAAGGTGACAATGGCCGATTTGAAGGGCACTCTTATAACTTTTGCAAAGATGTTTTACGGCAAGGAACGGAGGGTGAGGTTCAGGCCCAGCTACTTTCCATTTACCGAGCCGAGTGCTGAAATGGATATATCTTGTATTGCGTGCGATGGAAAGGGATGCAGGATTTGTTCTTATACAGGGTGGCTGGAAATTCTAGGCTGTGGCATGGTTCATCCGAACGTGCTTAAAAATTGTGGATACGACCCTGAAGAAGTTACGGGCTTTGCTTTTGGCATGGGGATAGAAAGGATAGCCATGTTAAAGTACGGCATTAACGACATGAGGCTGTTTTTCGAAAACGATCTTAGATTCTTAGAACAGTTTTAGCAGGGAGGAAAGGAAAATGAGGGTACCGATGAAATGGCTAAAAGAATTCGTGGATTATAAAGGCAGTGTGGAAGAATTTGCCGAAAAACTCACCATGTCAGGATCCAGCGTCGAGACTGTCGAATACGTTGGACGAGATATAAAAAATGTGGTTATAGGAGAGGTTTTGGAGATAAAAAGGCATCCTCACGCCGAAAAGCTATTGGTAGCTAAAGTAGATACAAAAGAAAGGGTCTTACAAGTAATAACGGGAGCCCAGAATATCAAAAAAGGCGATAAGGTAGCTGTAGCATTGCCCGGAGCCACAATAGAGGGTGGTAAAAAGATAGGAGTCCAGAATATAAAAGGAATGGAATCGGAGGGGATGCTTTGTTCGGCAAAAGAATTAGGATTGGATGACCACGGCCTGCGGGAAGATATGAAAAAAGGGCTTTTGGTTTTACCGGAAGATGCTCCAGTAGGAAAAGATATCAAGGAATACATAGAAATTGAAGATGCAGTGGTGGAATTTGAACTTACCCCTAATAGAGCAGATTGTTTTAGCATCCTAGGCATTGCAAGGGAAGCTGCGGCCACTTTCAACATTCCCTTGAAGGTAGCGTTTTCGACTTCTGGGGAAATAATGCAATTTGACGAGATTTTTAGAAGAGTGAAAGTGACAGTAGAGGCTCCTGACCTTTGTAAAAGGTACATAGCAAGGATAATAGAAGATGTAAAAATAGAGCCTTCTCCTTTCTGGATGCAAAGAAGATTGCAGCTTTGCGGAATTCGCCCCATAAACAATATTGTCGACATTACCAATTATGTTATGCTGGAATTAGGTCAGCCATTACATGCATTTGACTATGATAAATTGAGTGACGGTTCAATTATAGTTCGCAGAGGTAAGGCTGGGGAAAAGCTTATTACATTAGATGGACAGGAAAGGGAAATAACAGAAGATACTCTGGTGATTGCAGATAAAAAAGGGCCCATAGCTTTAGCAGGAGTAATGGGGGGAGAAAACACCGAGGTTACGGAGAAAACAAGAACAGTACTTTTGGAATCGGCAAATTTCCTGGGGCCCAACATCCGCCGCACGGCAAAAAGACTGGGCATTAGAACAGAGGCGTCTTTGCGCTATGAAAAAGGAATTGACCCGAATCTTGCAGAAATAGCGGCTGAGAGAGCCTGCGAGCTCATTGAAAAGTTGGGAGCAGGTAGAGTTGTTAAAGAGTACGCAGATGTATATACCAAAGTAGTTCGACCAAGAAGGTTGCAACTGAGGGTTGATAAAATAAACGCTTTGCTGGGTACCGATATTTCTAAAGAATGCATGGTTGGCATTTTGAGGAGACTGGGAATGGGCGTTGAAGACGAAGACGGAAAGACCTTTGTCATAGTTCCGACCTTTCGGACAGATATAACTCAACATGCTGATATAGCCGAAGAGATTGCCAGGATTTACGGGTATGACAATCTTCCATCGACTTTGCCGGGCAGTATCGCTACCTGTGGCGTGCTAAGTAAGAGACAGAAATTAGAAGATGAAATCAAAAAGACCCTTTCGGATTTAGGATTTTCGGAAATATACACTTATTCATTTATCAGTCCCAGTGCTTTCGACAAGCTAAAAGTGCCGTTCGACCACGAGGTTCGCAAAGCCGTAAGGTTAATGAACCCTCTAGGTGAAGAACACAGCGTAATGAGGACCACGCTGCTCGACGGGATCCTCCAAGTGGTTAAGTTCAACTTAAATCAAAAACAGAAAAGAATACGCATTTTCGAGGTGGGGAAGGTTTTCCTGCCAAAAGAGTTGCCTTTAAAAGAACTGCCCAGAGAAAAGAAAATGATAGGTCTTGCAGTTTGTGAAGAAAAACTGGACTTTTATTACCTGAAAGGAATAGTGGAAGCGATCTTTTCAAAGTTAAAGATAGATAATCCTAAATTTAACCCGGACCAGTATTTTGCCTTCCACCCCGGAAGGACTGCTAGCATTTCCGTAGGGGGCGAAATCGCGGGGTATATAGGAGAAATTCATCCGGATGTGATGGAAAATTATGACATGGAAGATAAAAGGGTTTATGTTGCGGAGCTTGATATGGAACTATTGCTGGACAAAGCAGCAACTGAAGTAAAGTACCAGCCGCTTCCCAAGTTCCCGGCTGCGGAAAGAGATGTGGCTATAGTTGTAAAGGAAAGCGTTGCTGCGGGCGACATAATGGAAGCCATAAGGGAAATAGGTGGAGAGCTGTTGGAGAACGTGGAACTATTCGACATTTACAGAGGGGAACAGATAGCGAGAGGCTGCAAAAGTCTTGCCTTTTCATTGACCTATAGAGCGAAAGACAGGACGCTGACGGATGAAGAAATAAACGACCTACACGCTAAAATAATTGAAGGCATACTTGAAAGGTTTGATGGTCGCCTGAGGGAGTAAAGAGCGGGAGGATAAGGGATGGAAAAAGAGCCGGATGTCACAAGGGTAAAGGTAGAGATTTGCGGAGAAAATTATTATATAAAGGGTTCGGCTTCAGAAGAATACATAAAGCAACTGGCAAAGTATGTTGACCAAAAAATGAAATTGCTTTTAAAACTTAACCCTAGACTTAGCCGCATTAACTTGGCGGTACTGACGGCATTAAATATCGCCGACGAATATTTCAAGCTAAAGGCTGAATACGAGGAATTTTTAGAGCTATTTGATGAAGAAAAAGGCAGGTAAAACGGAGTTGGAAGGACATGAAAAATTATCTCGTATCCTTTATTTTTTCCGATATTGCAGATATGCTGGAAATAAAGGGGGAAAATATTTTTAAAATCAGGGCCTACCGAAAAGCCGCTCGGGCAATCGCAAATCTTGCTGAGGATGTTGAATGTTTAGTAAAAACCTCTTCACTTGCCGGTATAGAAGGAATTGGAAAGGCTCTCGAAGAAAAGATAAAGGAAATTATAAATAGCGGAACGTGCGAGTATTACGAAAAACTCAAAAGTGAAGTACCCAAGGGATTAGTGGAAATGCTTAAGATTCCTGGCCTGGGGGCAAAAAAAATAAGGACTATTTATGAAAAGTTGAATATAACCACAATTGAAGAGCTACAGCAGGCAGCAAAGCAGCGTAAGTTAAGAGGATTGCCTGGGATTGGAGTGAAGACTGAACAAGGCATATTAAAGGGGATAGAAATGCTAAAGGGGACGATGGGTAAAATACTTTTGCCCACCGCCCTTTTTCTGGCGGAAGAAATGATGGCACTGCTGCGATCAAATCCTGCAGTTGAAAAAGTCGATGCGGCAGGAGACCTGAGGAGAAAACAAGAGTTAATAAGCAAGCTCGAAATTGTAATTTCTTCTAATAAGCCAGGCAAAATAATAGATGGATTGTTAACTTACCACAGAATAAAAGAGGTCAAGGAAAGAAGCGAAGAAACGTTGAAAGTGTTGTTGGATTTAGGGATTATGGTTAATTTTCATATTGTAGAGCCCGTTTCGTTTTGGTCCTGTTTGCATTATTTTACGGGTAGTGAAGAACACGTTGGCAGGTTGAGGGAAGTAGCAAGAGAGAAAGGTTATGATATTCAAAAGAACTATGTTATCCGGATAAAGAGTGGCGAATTATTGTACCCTGAAAGTGAAGAAAAAATTTACGGATTGCTCGACATGCCCTATGTAATTCCAGAGCTCAGGGAAAACCGGGGAGAAATAGAAGCGGCTCTAAAGCGGAAACTGCCCAAATCCCTCGAAATTGGTGATATAAAAGGCGACCTTCACATTCATAGCAATTGGAGCGACGGATTAAATTCTATTGAGGAAATCGCAATAAAAGCTAGAGAAAAAGGTTACGAATACATCGCCATTACCGATCATTCAAAATCTTTGAAAGTCGCCCACGGGTTAGATGAAGAGCGTTTATTTAAGCAGATGGAACAGATAAAGAAGTTGAATAACGAAATAAAAGGGATAAGAATTTTATCGGGCATAGAAGTTGATATTTTGAGCAATGACCTTTTGGACTTCGACGACGATATATTAAAAGAGCTTGATATCGTAATTGCTTCTATTCACAGCGGCTTCAGTCAAGATAAAGAAAAGTTAACTCGGCGAATCTTAAAAGCCATCTACAATCCCTATGTTAATATAATCGCTCATCCAACGGGAAGAATGTTAGCAAAAAGGGATCCTTATGAAATTGATGTCGATGCTGTACTAAAAGCTGCAGCGGAAACAAATACCGTGCTAGAAATCAATTCTTCTCCAGATAGGCTTGACTTGAACGATGAATTTGCGAGAAAGGCAAAGGAAATGGGGGTAAAAATCGTTATCAACACCGACACTCATGAGCTGGAAGGATTAAACGACATAAAGTACGGAGTATGGGTGGCAAGGAGGGCTTGGTTGGAAAAAGAGGACGTAATAAACACCCGCACGCTTCCTCACTTGATGGAAATACTGAGACAAAAGCGAAAATGAGCTAAAAAGGGTGATTGTATTTTATGGACGAACGGGTGGAGAAATTGCTGGAATTCGACAAAGTAAAACAAATAGCAGGCAAATACGCCGTATCTGATTTGGCAAAAAAATTATTGCTTGATTTAAAACCTGCTTCGGATGAGCAAATCGTAAAAAGAATGCAGCGAGAGACCACAGAGGGCGTAATTTTGCTAAAAGCGGGGATGAACTTACCCGTCGACGAGTTGCCCGATATTCGAAACTCGATAAAAAGGGCTTCTATCGGCGGGATACTTTCGCCCGGCGAGCTGCTTTCAATTGCTGCGATTATGAGAGCTTCCCGCCTCATAAAAAAGGCGTGGTACGATAAATCATTAACCGATTGCAAGGTTGTTGAAAGCGTCATAGAGAAATTACACGTCTTTACTTCCCTCGAGGAAAAGATCTCCAAAATTATTTTGAGCGAGGAAGAAATATCAGATGACGCAAGTCCCAGATTGCTCAGCCTGAGAAAAGAGAAAAGAATACTTTTACAGAGAGCAAAAGAAAAGCTGGAGTTTTACGTGAATTCGCCCCATTATCTGAAATTCCTTCAAGAGCCTATTATCACAGTGCGAAACGGCAGGTACGTAATTCCGGTAAAGCAAGAGTTTAGAAGCAGCATTCCCGGAGTAGTACATGACCAGTCAGCGAGCGGGTTGACTATTTATGTAGAACCCATGCCCGTCCTTCAAATTAACAACGAAATAAGAAGGTTGGAGATTGAAGAAAACAAGGAGATAGAGCGAATATTAAAAGAGCTTACGGCTAAAATAGCACAGAACAGCGAATACCTTGAAGAGACCTTTGAAGCTGTAATACGCCTAGATTTCATCCTGGCTAAAGCCAAATTCAGCATTGAAATAAAAGGTGTCGAACCCCAATTTAATACGAAAGGATATATTAGCATTAAAAAAGGCAAGCATCCTTTGTTGAAAGGAGAAGTTGTTCCAATCGATATTCATCTGGGGAATGAATTTACGATATTGGTTATAACCGGGCCTAATACCGGTGGAAAAACCGTTTCGTTAAAAACCGTAGGTTTGTTTGCACTGATGGCGCAATCCGGTTTTCACCTTCCATGCGAAGAAGGAACTGAAATGTCTGTGTTTACCAATATTTTTGCAGACATTGGCGATGAGCAAAGCATTGAGCAGTCACTCAGCACCTTTTCAGCGCACATGAAAAATATAAAAGAGATAGTGGACAGAGCGGATTCGAAAAGCTTGGTATTGCTGGATGAACTAGGGGCCGGGACGGACCCCACAGAAGGTGCAGCACTGGCAATGGCTATATTGGATTACTTTTTGAAAATAGGAGCTAGAGTGATAGCGACAACTCACTATAGCGAACTGAAAGCATTTGCATTTTCCCGAGGCGGAATGGAAAATGCCAGTGTAGAATTTGATGTTGAAACTCTAAGCCCTACTTATAGGCTGTCAATAGGTATTCCAGGAAAGAGCAATGCGTTTGAAATTGCAAAGAGATTGGGATTAAAAGAAGAGATAATAAAAGCCGGAAAAAACTTCTTAAAAGTAGAAGATATAAAAATGGAAGATCTGCTCCAGGAAATCGAATTGGAGCGAAAGCGGATAAGACAAGATAGAGAAGAACTTGAAAAATTAAAGGAGAGTGTTTTTGCTAAACTGAAAGAACTCGAAAAAGAAAGGGAAAGGCTTAAGGAAAAGGAAGTAAAGATGATAGAAAAAGCCAGGGGAAAAGCGAGAGATATTATTGAAAAAGCAAGGAAAGAAGCAGAAAAGGTGTTTGAAAGGTTAAAGGAATTAGAAACTCAAGATTCAAAACAAATTAGAGATAAAATAGCAGAAGAAGTTAGGAGGACTTTAAAACAGGCGAAAAAAGATTATGGGAATGAAGAAGTTTCCCTGATAAAAGTTACAAAGAAAAAAATAATGTCTGGTCCTTTGCATCCGGGCGATAAGGTGATAGTAGAAAGTCTAAATCAAGAAGGATATGTAATTTCAGTGGATGAAAAAGATAAAATTGCACAGGTTCAAATTGGAGTTATGAGAATAAATTTGCCATTTGCAAGTCTTGTAAAGATTGAAGATGAAAGAAATGAGAAAAAAGAAGTTGCGTATTCGCTGTTAGCGATGGAAAAGGCAAAGAAAGTTTCGAAAGAAATAGACATAAGGGGTCTCACGTTGGAAGAGGCGTTGCTGAAAGTCGAAAAATTTTTGGACGACGCAAGCATTGCAGGGTTGCCAAATGCATTTATCATTCACGGTAAGGGCACGGGAGTGCTAAGGAAAGGCATCCATGATATGTTGCGGACGCGAAAAGATATTAAATCATTTAGACAAGGAAATATGAACGAAGGCGGACTTGGGGTTACGGTGGTGGAATTCCTGTGATCATTATTAGTGCGTGTCTTGCAGGTTTTAATACGAGATACAATGGGGAAAATAGTTGCAATGCGGTTTTTGAGGATTTGATAAGAATTAAAAAAGCTGTGCCTTTTTGCCCTGAGCAAGCCGGGGGATTGCCTACACCTAGAATGCCAGCAGAGATAATAGGAGAAGATGGTTTTGCAGTAATAAAAGGGAAGGCGGTAGTCCTTACCAAAGATGGAAAGAATGTGACAGAATATTTTATCAGGGGGGCAAAAGAAATGTTAAAATTGGCAGAGCTTATAGGTGCCGATACTGCAATCTTAAAATCGAAAAGTCCCTCCTGCGGATGCAGATTTATCTATAATGGGAAATTTGATGGAACTTTAAAAGAAGGGATGGGAGTAACGGCAGCTTTATTAGCGACTTATGGATTAAAAGTTATTGATTCGGATGAATACTTATTATATGGTTTATATCAAAAATAGTTTTGAACAAAAAAAGGGAGCTTGGCGCTCCCCTTGTTTGCCTTTATCTTAACTTTATTTTAAACATTATCTGAAGTCCCTTGCCCTATTTTCGTTGTCTTCAGACTGATTGAGATTTTTTGAAGGCACCTGATTTCCCGTGTTATTGCTGCCACCGTTAACTTGGTTTTCACTGCTTTTATTTGACGAATTGTTCTGAGTGCCGCTATCTACAGGTTGCAAAATCCCTTCTTCGAAATTGCTTCCGCTTGATGATTCCTGGGTGTGTAAATTGCAATATTCTGTCGGCGGCATATACTTCGCATCTAACGGTATTTTGCCATCAGGAGATGTTTTGTAAGGGGGCCTATTCAAGAAAACTTTTTGTTTTACTTGTTCAGGAGGACAATACGGTGTTGCTAACAATCCTGAAGTTATATCTATCGGTTTTTGTACGTGGACATCGCAGAATTCCGAAGGTTCGGTTCCCTTAATGAAATATTCATATCTAATCCGCGAGCCCCGTGGGTCATTGTTGCAGAGTTCTGTTGGAATCTTGCCCGAATCCTCGCAGACAGCGATGGGTCCTACGATTCCTGATGGCTTAGAAAAACCGACTTTAGGTAAATTTTTATGAGCTACGGTCATAATTTGCTTCCATATCAAAGCCGGCTGATATCCGCCTGCGACCCCCTTCATGGGGGTTGGTTCATCGTGCCCCATCCATACGGCTGCGACTAAATACGGTGTATAACCTACAAACCATACATCTTTGTTATCCGATGTAGTTCCCGTTTTTCCTGCTACAGGGAACGGAAAATCAGCAAGCCTTTTTGCAGTTCCTTCTGTTATAACGCTTCGCATCATATCTGTCATAATAAAGGCAACCTGAGGACTTACGGCTGTCCACTTTGTGGGTGTGTTCTCAAGAAGTGTTCTTCCGTTTTTGTCAACGACTTTTAATATAGCCACAGGCTCCACGTGTATCCCCTGATTAGCCAAAGTTCCGTATGCCGATGCAAGCTCCAGAGGGGAAACACCCTTAGTCAAACCTCCCAGTGCTATTGATAGCTGTCTATCATTTTTTCGGCCTTCTAAAACGAGGCTTTTTATACCTAATTTCTGGGCATATTCAATTCCTCTGTCCACGCCAATTTTTTCGAGGACTTTTACCGCGACCACGTTGACTGAATCCGCAATGGCTTTCCGTATGGTTGTGAGCCCTTTGAAGTCTCTGGTATAGTTTTGAGGGGACCAATTGCCGTAAGAAACCGGCGAATCGTCGATGACACTTGCGGCTGTATACCCCATGTCTATTGCAGCCGTATAAACAACGATGGGTTTAAAGGCAGAACCAGGCTGCCTGTAAGATTGCGAGGCCCTGTTCAGACCTAGCTTTTTATAATGTTCGCGACCTCCTACCAGTGCTTTTATATGCCCGGTATGGGGGTCTATAACTACGACTGCAGCTTGAGGTTGGGGAATGCCGTTCTTGTCTTTTTTTGTATATGGGTAATTTTTCGGGTCCGCTAAAGCTTTTTCGGCCACTTCTTGGATTTCTAGGTCGACTGTGGTATAAATTCTTAATCCTCCGTTATAGATTTTTTCATAAGCTTCGGATTCGGTAAGTCCTAGTTCTTTTTGAAGATCTTCTGCTAATTGCGTTATTATAAAATCAGTAAAATATGGAGCTTTGTAGTCTGCCTTTGCGTTTTCAAGGCCTACTAGTTTTATCTCTTCTTTTTTTGCTTTCTCTGCTTCTTCCTTTGTTATAAATCCCATATCGACCATTTCGTTCAAAACTATGGCTTGCCTTTCCTTTGCTTTTTCGAAATTTATATAGGGTGAGTAAATTGAAGGACCTTTGGTTATACCTGCGAGCATGGCACTTTCTGCAAGGGTGAGGTCCTTTACGCTTTTTCCAAAAAAGGTTTGAGAAGCGGCTTCAACGCCGTAAGCTGAGTGACCAAAGTATATATGGTTCAGGTAAAATTCCAGAATTTGATCTTTTGTAAAATGACGTTCCACCTGAATTGCAAGCCATGCCTCTTGGGCTTTTCGTTTTAGAGTTTTTTCATGGGTCAAAAAGGCATTTTTAACCAATTGCTGAGTTATAGTACTTGCACCCCTGCGATATCCTCCAGTGACTATATCTGTCCATACAGCGCCTATGAGGGATTTAAAATTGATACCTTTATGCTTGTAAAAATTTTTGTCTTCAATGGCAATAAATGCTTCTTTGAGATGCCCTGGAATTTCATCTAGAGGTACTGGAATTCGATTTTGGCCTCCGTGAAGTTCGGCAATTACATTGCCTTTTGAGTCGTAAACTATAGAAGTCTCGCTAGGTTTTAATTTCTGAGGATCAAACGGAGGTGTATCCTTTACGTAGTATAAAAACAATCCAAGAGCTGAGCCGCATGATAAAAGAAAAACAAATATCAAAAAAGGTATTAAGCTCTTTGCAAGAAAGAGCTTTTTTTTCCTCGGAATTTTCATAATTAACCTCCTCAGTCATCTTAGACAATTAAACAGCATGTCTAAATTATTATACCATATATAATATAAACTTTGAAGAAAATGCATCAGTGTGTTATAATTAATAAAAACATTTCATGGAAGAGGGATAAAAATTGAGGCCTGAAGAACAATTTGAACTTTTAAGACAAAATGTAGCCGAAATAATTTCGGAGGAAGAATTATTAAATAAACTGAGAAAATCTTACGAAGAAAAAAGACCTTTAAAAGTGAAATTAGGTTTGGATCCCACTGCTCCGGATGTTCACCTCGGACATGCTGTGGTATTGAAGAAAATGAGGCAGTTTCAAGAGTTAGGGCATGAAGTAGTCTTGATAATCGGAGATTTTACCGGGATGGTTGGAGATCCAACGGGAAAATCAGAAACGAGAAAACAACTTTCAAGGGAAGAAATTATGGAGAATGCAAAAACTTATAAAGAGCAGGTGTTTAAAATTTTAGATCCGGATAAAACAAAAATTGTTTTTAATAGTGAATGGCTGAGTCGAATGACTTTTGAAGATGTATTAAAATTAGCCTCAAAGTACACCGTAGCCCGCATGTTAGAAAGAGAGGATTTTAGCAAGAGATTTACCGAGGGAAGGCCAATCTCTATACATGAATTTTTCTATCCGCTTATGCAGGGTTATGATTCGGTAGCCCTTAATGCTGATGTCGAATTAGGAGCAACAGAACAAAAATTTAACATTTTAATGGGGAGAATACTGCAAAAGGAATATGGACAGGAGCCTCAAGTGGCAGTGCTCATGCCCATTCTCGTCGGAATCGATGGCAAGCGAAAAATGAGCAAAAGTCTTGGAAATTACATAGGAGTGAGTGACCCACCCGATGAAATGTACGGAAAAGTAATGTCTATTCCCGATGAAATAATGCTTGAGTATTATAAGTTGGCTACGGATTTAGAAAATCATGAATTGGAAAAAATAGCAGAAAGCTTAAAGGAAGGAAGAGTAAATCCTAGAGATCTAAAAATGAGACTGGCTAGAGAAATTGTAAAACTTTATCACGGTAGTGAGGCAGCTTTGAAAGCAGAGGAGAACTTTGTAAGAATATTTCAAAAAAAAGATCTACCGGATGAAATTCCGATATTCGAGGTAAATGAGGAAAAAATATGGTTACCTAAGTTAATAACCCTTATAGGATTTTCATCGTCCAATAGTGAGGCTTTAAGGATGTTGAAACAAGGAGCTGTAAAGATAAATGGTGAAAAAATTATTGACGCTACAGAAGTTGAGATAAGATCTCCCTTTATTTTACAAGTGGGAAAGCGAAAATTTGTGAAAGTTATCAATGCCAAAAATAATATATGAACCAATTCAACCCCTCCTGCATATTTTGATTAGGAGGGGTTTTTTATGTTTATACGGTTGAAAACAAAAAGAAATAGGAGGTGCCCTATAAAACTAAGTGCTTATATGCTCATTTTAATTGTAATGCTAAATTTTATTATATTTGCATTTATTGAAAGGCAAATAGCACCTACCCTTTTGGCATTAGCAGAGGCTAGGGCCAGAATTATAGCAACGGAGGCCATAAATAAAGCGGTGAAGGAAAGGATAACCAAAAATATTAAGTACACTGACCTCATTGCTATACATAAAGATATCAACGGCCAGGTAACGTTAATCCAAATAAATACGATAGAAATAAACCGGATAGAAACCGAAACCTCTTTAGAAGTAGTAAAAACCTTAAAGGAAATCAGTATGGAAAAAATAAAAATACCTCTAGGTTTAATTACTGGAAGTAAAATATTATCAAATATGGGACCCACGATTAGCGTATCTTTATATCCTGTTGGAACTGCTTACGTAGATACTTCTGAAGCATTTGAAGAAGCTGGCATTAATCAAACGAGACATAAAATATTGCTGGACATCACGGCTCAGGTAAGAATAGTTCAGCCACTTTTGAGTTCAAAAGTAGAGATAAAAACTAGCGTCCCTATAGCTGAAACAATTATTATAGGTTCTGTGCCTCAAACAATATTAGACTTTAAACAGTGAGCTAAACCTGTGAAAAACAAAGAAGAATTAAAGGATGTTAATTTTTTTTTAATAAATGAGTTTTTTATTAATATCTTTCTAAATTGCAGATGGATTATATTTATGGTATAGTACAAAACACTGAAACTAAAGGATAAACTACTGTCTTAAAAAAACAAACAGGGTTGACAAAAAACTGCGAGAGCGATATAATAAGGAACTGTCGGCGGAAGAAGCTGAAGATGAGATAGTTGACAAGAAGGGGAAAAGATGATACAATAGAATTCCGCCGAGGGTATGAACCTTGAGAACTGAACAGTGCCACGCCTGAGAGTTTTGACCGAAAGGTGTGTAAAAGAGTAAGCGTGGAGCTTACTTTAAAGGATTAGGATTTAACCTGAGAGTTTGATCCTGGCTCAGGACGAACGCTGGCGGCGTGCCTAACACATGCAAGTCGAGCGGGGGATGCTGAAGGTGTAAGCTGGAGGCATCCTTAGCGGCGGACGGGTGAGTAACACGTAGGCAACCTACCCACCACACGGGGATAGCCCTGGGAAACCGGGGGTAATACCCGATGACTTTGCTAGCCGCATGGTTAGTAAAGAAAGCTGCCTTTTAGGTGGCGGTGGTGGATGGGCCTGCGGCCCATCAGCTAGTTGGTGAGGTAACGGCTCACCAAGGCGACGACGGGTAGCCGGCCTGAGAGGGTGTA